>NZ_JAVETM010000071.1:0-8623 GCF_034006065.1 Desulfobotulus sp.
GGAAGACCATGCCAGGGATGAATACGAAAAATTTGAAGTCCGGCGCAGAGAATACAAAGAAGCGCTGGGGGCTGTCGATTATGTGAAACAACTGGAGGAAGCGGCCAAGCAACTTCCCGTAAAAAAGTAAAAAAGACAAAACGGGTTCGACTGGAGGCAGAAGCCCGGAAGAAAAAGAAACGGCCACCCAGAAAAAAACGAGAGGCCTTCCGGGCAGAACATGGCAGACGCAGGGCACTCATGGAAAGGCTGATCCTCAAAAAAGCTTCTGATGATCGATTAAGGCCCCAAAAAAATCTTCCCGGTACACGGTGTCAGGGGGTAAAAACGGCGGCATCCAGCAACACATCCACCGCAAGCTCACGCAGAAAAACCGTTTCCCTGTCACCGTTTCCAAAAAATTTTTCCACCTTCACAGGCAAGCCCAGCTCCGGGTGTACCCATACGCGATAGACCGTTTCCGCCGCCTCCACCTCCACGCCTGGACAAAGCAGATCTTCCACCCTCTCGGGCTCCAGAAGGGTAACGGTACCCTGATCCGCAAGCGCTTTCACGGATCGGAGCAGGGAGCCCATATCGGATCTGTCCACCGTATGGCCTTTGGGATCTGTGATCAGGCTGTTTTCAGGGGAGAGGCGCAGATGAAAAAATCCGGCGGAAAAAGGCCAGAGAGTGACCTTCTTTTCCTCCGGGTTGTAGATGAGACGGGCACCCTTGTGGGGTTCTATAAAATCCATCCGGATAAAACCCGGTTTCTGGTAGGTGTAAAGAATACGGTTACGGCCACCTTCCCCTTCTGAATCAAGAAGGGTGGTATAGTTTGTCAGAGCCTCAAAACGATCCAGCATATCATCTATGGGCGATTGCCCCGCCGCAGAAAGGTCCGCAGCCCCCAGAAGGCAGAAAAAAAGAATCCCCCAAACCCAACCCCGCTCTCTCATATCGCTGCCCCCTTTGCCAGGCAGCGCATGAAACCACGCGTTCCCCTTGCCATGATACGCTGGTGATTTTCACTGAGATATCCCTTAAAAAACAGGGAAAAAACGCTCATCCAGAAACGGTTTGTCCGCACATGCAGGGAAAAAAAGATCCGGGTTCCCCAGGAACTCTCTTCAATACGACAGGCGCAGACGCCTTCAATGTCACCATCAATATCCGCAAGAATAAAGGTCTCCTGGCAGACGTCCCGGATTCTGGCATCCACATTCAGGCGGTAAGGCAAAGCCCCTTTCCAGCATGTCCTGTAGCATTTACCGGCCATACCCGCAGGCAAGGTGTCCTGGGAATCGGCAAGCAGCAGTCCTTCCCACCAGTCCGGCCAGCCTTCCACATGCACCATGCCCTTCCATACAGCCGCAAGAGGCGCATCAATGCACCACTCTTCCTCAAACGCATAAAACCGTCGCCGATCCAGCCACAAACGCACCGTATCCCTGCCCCATGTCAAAAGGTTCATCCTCCTCACCATGAAACCCATGACATCATGGCAACGGAATATTCTAACATGATGGCCTTCCATGGGAAAACAGTGACTTCCTCCTCATCCCTTCAAAGCGCAGCATGAATCCTGAAATCCTGCCATGGATACCCGGCCGAGGTGCATTCCCCCATTGCGCATCCCATGGTAAATGTTCTATTTTCATTCCCATAGCAGCAGCCTTCTCATTGAGGCCTTTAAAATCCCTATCCTGAAAAAAGATAAGGCCGGACCTTCAAAAAAATCCGAATGGGTAAGCTTCCTGTCCCAGACCCTGTGAAAAACCCTATCCAGGCGTCCCTTTCCTCGCCGGAGCATACGCCTTTTCCTGGAAAAACTCTTGTCTTTCACCTAAAACCCGAAAACTGCCAGAAAGACAGCCCATGACCTCTCAAAATTTCCAGGCCCCCCTCAAGATCACCTGCATCCTGCCCGCAAAAAACAGAAAAGACCTCCTGCCCACCGCCCTCCGAAGCATCCGGGAACAGCATCCTGACCCCGCCCTTTTCTGCACCCCTGAAATTCTGGTGGTGGATGACGGCTCTTCGGACGGTACGGCAGATCTTCTGGCCCGTGACTTTCCCGAAGTACGGATTCTCCGTACCGAAGGCATCGGCCCCGGCCCGGCCCGCAATGCAGGGGCAGGGGCAGCGAAAAGCGAGATTCTCTTTTTTCTCGATTCCGATGACCTCTGGCGACCGGATCATCTAAAACGCCTTGCCCCCTGTTTTCTCAAAGGGGCTGGCTTTGCCTGCAGCCGGGCCTACAACCACAACAGGGTGGACGGAAAGGATTTCACCATTCCGGATACGGATGTGGATCTGGGACAGAACACCCTGGCCCGTCTGAAGAAATGGTGCGACATGGTACCCTCGGCCCTGGCGGTTCGCAAAGATCTCTTTTTTGAGGCAGGGGGATTTCCTGACCTGGGGTGGGGCGAAGACTGGATTTTTTTTCTTGAACTCTCGGCCCGCTCCGACCTATGCTTCATCCCTGAGATCACGGTGGAGCGCACCCTTCACGGCCAGAGCCTCTGTGCGGACAGCCATATCTCCCAGCGCATCCTCTCCATGCTGGATGCCGTGGCCCGCAAGCTTGAAACCCTTCCCGGTGCAGGGCCGGAGGATCAGGCCCATATCCAGTTCCTGAAAACCCTTACTTCTGAAAAAGGCGACCCATGGAAAAGCATCCAGGACTTCTATACTGCTGCCAAAGAAGCGGGGCGGATGGCCCCATGATCTGCGACGAAGACCATATCCGTGTGCTGGCCACCTGCACGGACATCCCCGAAGAGGCTCCGGACTTCAGGCTGCCCATCGACGGCGTGGGCATTGGCAACAAAACCGTGTGGGTGCGGCTTCAGAGCGGACTCACCCCCTTTAACGCCGACATCCGGGTGAATCTGCCCGGACGGGTCAAAGGCATCCACATGTCCCGCATTGAGGCCGTCATCAGTGCACTTCTGGAAAAGGAATTCGCGGATATCGGCGACTACACCCTGGCCCTTGCTGAAGGTGTGCTGGAAACCCAGGAGGGTGATCACGCCGAAGTCCACATCTGGGGGAAACTCCCCATCCTTCAGAAAACCCCGGCCAGCCGGAAAATTTCTGTAGATACCCTGGACGTTTCCGCCAAGGCAGTGGTCTCCGCTTCAGGTGCCGGAATCCAGAACCGTGTCCGGATTTCCGCAGGGGTTCACCACATCACCGCCTGCCCCTGCACCCAGGCCTATAACCGGGTGCTCTTTGAAACGGACACGGAGATGCCCCTCATCACCCATTCCCAGCGATCCTTCACCCGGCTTGCCATGGAGCGCAGCGGCACGACACCCTCCTTTTCCGAGCTCTTTGACTGCCTCAACGCCAGCCTGCACGTAACCTCGGATCTCCTGAAACGCACGGATGAGGCCGAGGTGGTACTCAAAGCCCATACCAAACCCCAGTTTGCCGAAGACACCACCCGGGAGACGGCCCGTCAGGTGGGGCTACGCTTCCGGGATCGCCTTCCGGCCAGCACCCTTGTGGATATCCAGTCCAACAGCCTGGAAAGCATCCACACCCATGATGTCATCGCCGCCATTCAGACAAGCCTTGGAGAAATTATCGCTGTGCTGGATGAAACCTGAAAAACAAGGACGGTGTCCATGTCTGTTTTTTCAAAAAAATGGCTGTTTTTCCTTTTTATCCTCAGCCTTTTTGCCGTCACCGCCCATGCCGAAGGCCCCCGTCGCATGGTGGCTTCCACCACCCAGATTGCGGACTTTGCCAAAAACATCACCGGCGACCGCTGGGAGGTCATCTCCATCCTGGCACCGGGGGCCGATCCCCACACCTACACGCCCACACCAAGGGATGCGGAGCGCGTGGCCCAGGCGGATCTCATTTTGCAAAACGGCCTGATGCTGGAAGGCAAAAACTGGATGGCCACCCTGGCCAAAGCCTCCGGAAAACCCCTTGTCACCTGCACGGACGGTATCACGCCCCTGGAAATTTCCGAAGATGGAGACACCATGGCCGACCCCCATGCCTGGTTTTCTCCCAAAAATGCCGCTGTCTATGTGCGCAATATCCTACAGGCTGTGGTGGCCATGGATCCGGAAGGAAAGGACCTTTTTCAGACCAGGGCGGACCTTTATCTTCAGCAGCTCCGGGTGCTGGATGCCTGGATACGGGCCCAGGTGGCCCAGATCCCTGAGGAAAGGCGGCTTCTTGTCACAAGCCACGATGCCTTCAACTATTTCTGCCGGGAATACCGCTTCAATCCCCAGAACAACTACTTAAGCCTTGCGCCTGTGGGCTGGTCCACGGGCGGTGAGGTGGGGGCGGGCAGCACCCCGGCAAGGCTCCGTCAGGTGATGGAAAGCATCCGGGCCATGGGAGCCAGGGCCATTTTTGTGGAAACCAGCGTCAATCCCAGACAAATCCGTGAAATCGCGGCCCAGACGGGCATCCGCGTGGGCGGAGCCCTCTATTCCGATGCCATGGGGCCTCCGGGCAGCGCCGGAGAAAGCTATATCGGCATGATGCGGGAAAACACCCTCACCATTGTGGAAGCCCTGCGTTAGGAAAGGAAGCAGCGTGAACCGTTTTCTGCTCATCTTCCTGGTCTGGATTTTCACAGCCGGCTGCGGCTGGTTTGTCCTGTCCGGTCAGCCCCCCGCCCCGGCTCCCCAGCCAGATCTGCACCCTGCACCGGCTTTTCGCACTCTTCGTCTTGAAATCACAAGCAGTTTTGATATGGCAGCCGACCCCTTTGCCCTGAATCCTTCCCAGGATTCAGGCTTACAGATCTATGAAAACGGTGTGTTGCAAAAAAGTCTCTCCGAACTGAAGGCCGAAGACACCCCCCTTTTCCTTGAAAGCCGGATCGCAGCGGCCTCGGTGGAATACAGGATACGGGCCTCTGCCGGTGAGCCCCCCCTGCGGCCCCAGGCCCTGCGGGTGCGGGTGTTTGAAAACGGCCTTCTGCGAAAAGATCTTTCCGGATGGAGCCAGGACGGCCTTCTCGATCTCCATTTTCACCATTCCTTTGGAAGCGAGGCCGAGCATGGTTTCTGACACACCCGCCATCCGCACCCGCCACCTCACCGTCAGCTACGGTCTCCGTCCGGCCCTTCTGGATGTGAGCCTCGACATCCCTACGGGGGCTCTGGTAGGGGTTCTTGGCCCCAACGGTGCCGGAAAATCCACCTTCATCAAGGCCCTCATGGGCTTTGTGAAAAAGGATGTGGGCTCCGTGGAAATTCTCGGCCTGCCTGCGGAAAAAGCAAAGGGCCGTGTGGCCTATGTACCCCAGCGCAGCAGTGTGGACTGGGATTTTCCCATCACCGTGGAAGAGGTAGCCCTCATGGGCCGCTACGGTCTTATTCCCTGGTACCGCAACCCCGGAAAAAAAGACCGGGAAGCCGCAGCAAAAGCCCTTCAGGCCGTGCGCATGGAAGGTTTTTCCAAACGGCAGATCGGAGCCCTTTCCGGCGGTCAGCAGCAGCGGGTGTTTATGGCCAGGGCCCTCTGTCAGGGAGCGCGGATTCTCCTCCTTGACGAACCCTTTGCCGGTGTGGATGCGGTGACGGAAAGGGCCATCCTGGATGTTTTGCGGGAAGCGCGGCAACAGGGCCTCACCCTGGTGGTGGTGCACCACGATCTGGCCACAGCGCCGGACTATTTCGACCACATCGCCCTCATCAAACAGCGCCTTGTGGCCTTTGGCCCGCCGGAAGAGGTGCTCACCGAAGCCCTGCTCTCTGAGGTGTACGAGGGACAGATGCAGGGTTTTGCCCGCATGCGAACCCCCCCGTAAGCTTATTTTCTGCAATAAAAACTCACCTTTTCCCTCCGGGAGAGGGAAAAGGTGAGGGATCTGTTTTCAGGGTATCTTCACTCCCGGAAATAACCTGAAGAAAACCCCCGGAAAGAAAGCCCCAAAAGGAAATCCCATGATGCCCTTTACAGCCGATACCCTGCCCGGCCCCCTGGCTCAACCCTTTTTCATCAAGGCCCTCATCGCATCCATCCTTGTGGCCCTGGTCTGCGGGGTGACGGGCTGCCTTGTGATTTTACGAAAAATGAGCTTTCTCGGAGATGCCATCTCCCATGCCATGATCGCAGGGGTGGCCGCAGGGTATCTCACCATGAAGCTTATTTTCGGTATCGAGGCCCACGCCCCTGCCATGCTCTTCGGCGCTCTCATCGCCGCCATCCTCACCGTGGGGCTCATCCATTTTGTCTCTTCCGTGTCCCGCATCAAGGACGACACAGCCATCGGCATCATGTACACCGGCGTTTTCGCCTTAGGCGTTGTCATGGTTTCCCTTTTCCGGGAGCACATCCACATCGACCTCATGCATTTCATCATGGGCGATGTGCTGGCCATCTCCGATGGGGATATTCTTCTTTCCGCCCTGGTCTCTGCCGGGGTGCTGACCCTCATCCTGCTTTTTTTCCGGCATTTTCAGGCAGCGGCCTTTGATCCGGTAATGGCTGCGGCCATCGGCATTCCCGTGGGGCTTGTTCATGGGGCCCTTACCTTGTGCGTCAGCCTGGTGGTGGTGGTGGGTGTGGGGATGGTGGGAGTGATTCTTGTGGTGGGACTGCTCATCACGCCTGCGGCCACGGCCTACCTGCTCACGGACAGGCTGGATCGCATGATGCTGCTCTCAGCCCTCTTTGCCGCAAGCGGTGCGGTCTGCGGACTCTTTCTCGCCTATGCCCTGGATGTGGCGGGCGGCGGAGCCATCATGCTCTTTCTCACCTTCCAGTTTGTGCTGGTACTCATGGTGGCCCCACAGCATGGCATCCTCACCCGCTATGTCCAAAAACTCCGCCATCTGCCCCAAGACATCACCGAGGACATTCTCGCAGATCTTTTTCGAAAAGACCCTGCGGGGATTGCTCCGGCAAAGCTTCTGAACACGGCGGGCTCCAGGGTGAGGCTTGGCCGTGCATTGCGCCTTCTCGAAGAAGAAGACCTTATCCGCCAGGATCCTGGCAGTGTGCGTCTTACGGAAAAGGGACGCAAAGCCGCCTTAAAGATCCGCCGTTCCCACAGAATCTGGGAATCTTACCTTGCCCACGCAGGCATGGATGAGGAACAGATCCATCCCAAGGCCCATGAGCTGGAGCACATGAAAGACCCGGAAATTCTCAGAAGACTGGATGATCTTCTGGGGCACCCCATGACCGATCCCCATGGCAGCGAAATTCCTCAGGATCCCTGCCTTCATCAGGCAGGAACCCTTTTCAGCGCAAGCCTTCTCAGGCCCGGACAGAAAGCCATTCTGCGGGAGATCCCCCCCTCCCTTGCCCATCAGCTCCGACCCGGAGAAGGGCTTTTTCTCACATCCAGGGATGAGATGGGGGAAATCTGGAATTTCCGCCTTGACAACGCCGCGCCGCTTGCACTGGATCATGGGATGGCCGATGCCCTGGTGGTGGAGATGGATGCGGATACACGGCGTGACTGTGAGAACAATTTTTAGTTCGTCCCTACCTTACGATTCCAAGCACCGCTATTCCGAATAATTTTCTGCAATCTTGTCAAAGGAGGTGTTCCGGATGTCTTTGAGCTCATCCCATATTTTCTGGGCCAGATCGGGATTGGCCTTCACAAAATTATGCGAGAGCATCAGGTAGTAATGCTTTGAAAGGAAGGGGGGGTTTACCTTGACAATATCCGCATATTTGGAATTGTTCCGGATAATTTTATCCGCCGTCACATCCTGAAGTGCCACAGCAGCAACCCTTCCCATCAGAAGTTTATCCAGATTGTTAACCGTGCTGGGGGCTTCCTCCACAGGCACATTGAGTTTCCTGAGGTCATTCACGACAGAATACCCCAAAGGCGCTCCGATGTTTCCATGCACGCCCGAAAAAATCTTTCCATCCCAACCAAGCTTTGAATCCTTCAAGGTATAAAGGGAATAGGTGATGGTTGCAATCCGCCGGTCTGTGTCCTCCAATCCATCATGACTATGATCTTTTGTGGGATACCATCCAATGACAAGCCTCTCTTTGCTGTAACTGGCATTAAAAATGCCATCCACAAGATTTTCCCCCAGGCTAACGGTACACCTTCTCCAGGGATACCGCACCAAACGAATGGAAAGTCCGGGAATTCTCTCCTCCAGCATCTTCACCATTTCCACGGAAACACCCGGGCGGGGAGAGATGACCTCATCGCTGTTCCCCATGTAGTAAGGAGGCTGTTCTTTGTTTTCATAGGCAATGGTCATTTCAACCGCATTTGCATGAAAAAAAGAAGCACAAAAAAAGAGGGCTGAAAAAACAACTGTTTTTTTCATAAAGCCTCCTTACAAAAATGGGAAATCAATGAAATTGTCAGAATACCGCCTGCATCTCCAAGAATAATGACAGGTTAGCAGACGGAACAAAAAAAGCACAGTTCTTTCTGCAAAATCCGCCCCCAGCACACCTCTGTCTCAATAAGACAATCAATACTCAGAAATCATTGTTCTTGATGTCCGGATAAAAACAGGATAATTTTGCATATCATTTCTGTATTTTAGGGCGTGTCATCAGTTAAGCCATATGACGGAAGCTGCCAGGTGTATGGCACCCAAAAAAACGACGGCCCGCTTATCGTATCGAGTAGCAATGGCGCGGTATTGCTTGAGTCTGGCAAAAAAGT
>NZ_JAVETM010000028.1:0-47764 GCF_034006065.1 Desulfobotulus sp.
TTGTGGCGGAAGTTTTGTCCGCAACCTTTTATTTTGAGTTTGATACCCTGATCTCCGTACAATTGGGAGTGAATACGGATGAAGAAGAAAATCCCCTGTGGCCTGTAAAGGATATATAAGCAGATGAAGTTCATTGCGGATCTGCACATACACTCAAAATTTTCCATGGCAACGGCATCTAACCTGGATCTAGAGAACCTTTATATTGCTGCCCAATATAAAGGCATTTCCCTCCTTGCAACGGGAGATTGCACCCATCCGGGTTGGTATGCTGAGCTTGAGAGCAAACTTGTTCCCGCAGAACCTGGATTTTATGCCCTGCATCCGGATATTTGTTCTCGGCTGGATCCCTTTATTCCAGGAGCGTGCAGGGGAAAGGTCCGTTTTATTCTCTCTTCTGAAATCAGTTGTATCTATAAAAAAGATGGAAAAGTAAGAAAAAACCATAATCTTGTCTATTTTCCGGATTTAAAATCCGTCAGGTATTTCAACGAACGTCTCGGGCGTATCGGTAATATTGTATCAGACGGAAGACCCATTCTGGGTCTGGACAGCCGGAATCTCCTTGAGATGGTTCTCAATACCCATGAAAGGGCTTTTCTTGTTCCAGCACATATCTGGACGCCCTGGTTTTCCCTTTTAGGATCCAGATCTGGTTTTAATCATATACGTGAATGTTTTGATGATCTGACGGATCAAATTTTTGCCGTTGAAACGGGACTATCTTCAGATCCGGCCATGAATTGGCGGGTTTCCTTTCTGGATAATCTGGCTCTTATTTCAAACTCCGATGCCCATTCTCCCGGAAATCTGGGGCGGGAAGCCAATATTTTCAATGCGGATTTTGATTATATGGGACTTTACAAAGCGCTCAGAGAAAAGGATCCTGCCCGTTTTCTGGGTACCTATGAATTTTATCCGGAAGAAGGAAAATACCACCTGGATGGTCATAGAAAGTGTGGCGTACGTTTCACACCCAAGGAGTCCGTAGAGCATAATGGGCTTTGTCCTGTGTGCGGAAAGCCTTTAACATTAGGGGTTTTGTACCGGGTGTGCGAGTTGGCGGATCGGTCTTTTGTGGATGAAAAAAATAAAATTCCCTTTCACAGTCTGGTTCCCCTGAAGGATATTCTTTCTGAAATTCTGGATACAGGTTCCAAAACCAAAAAGGTGCAGGCGGCTTATGAGATGATTTTAAAAAGCCTGGGACCGGAGTTTTCTGTTCTCTCCGAAGTGGATACGGAAGCCACCCGATCTTTGGGCATTCCCCTTTTGGGTGAAGCCCTGGCCCGTGTGCGGGAAAATCGCATCAGCCTTGAAGGTGGATATGACGGAGATTATGGGAAAGTATCGATTTTTTCTTCCGAAGAAAAAAAAGAATTGTCCCCTCAAACACGTCTTTTTGTGTCTGATAAAAAGAAGCTTCCTGGGATAAAAGAAAAAGAAATTTTCAATAAGAACATTTCTTTTGGTTTAAAACCGGACAAAAACCCGTTGATATCTGAAAAAAGTATTGGATTAAAAGAAAATAATTTCATTTTGAATCTGAATTCAGAACAAAGCGAAGCGGCCTTTTATCATCAGGGGCCTTCTTTGATCATTGCAGGTCCTGGTACGGGGAAAACCCGGACCATTACCGCAAAGATGGCCTGGCTGATGCAAGAGAAGAAAGTAAAAGGAACCATCCTTGCCATCACCTTTACCCGTAAAGCAGCTGAGGAAATGCAAGAACGTCTCATGCGTCTGTGCGGACCAGCAGCTCCTTTTCTGGTGCATACCTTCCATGGCCTTGGTTATGAAATTCTCCGTGAAGCGGGTTTGCATCCCGTACTGCCGGATTTTTTTGTCCAGGAGATGATCCTTAAGAATGCTGTGCGCAAAAGTGGTCTTTCCTTTTCTTTAAAAGCGGCACGGGAAAATATTTCCAGAAACAAGCGTATTCTGGCAAAGGGAGGATCTGTGGATGGGGAGGATCTTCTCTTATTGACAAGTTATGAACAGGAGTTGCACCATGCAGGTATGGTGGATTTTGATGACCTTGTGGGTAAAAGTATTTCCTGTTTTCTGGAAAATCCTGCATTTCATAAAAATTTCAAGAAAAAATTCGGTGCGCTCTGCATAGATGAATATCAGGATCTGGATGCTGCCCAGTATCGTTTGCTCAGACTTGTGGCTGAGGACATGAGGCTTGTAACGGCCATCGGTGATCCCAATCAGGCTATTTATGGCTTCCGGGGAGGGGATCCCGCTTTTTTTGATGTCTTTATGAAAGATTGGCCTGGAGCCAGGCGCTTTCATCTCATCCGTAATTATCGATCAACGGAAAATATTCTGGATCTGGCGTGGGGGGTTCTTCAGGGTCAAAAAGAGAGGATAGATGGATCTTTCAGGGTTGTTTCCGATATTTCGGGTAAACCCATAGTGCTTAAGGAATGTGTAAGTGAAAAGGATGAGGCTGCGTGGATCGCAGATTGCATACAAAAAAGTGTGGGAGGCACGGGACATCATGCCATTTATGCGGGTAAAGATGATCACAGGGGTGAACGTTGGGGATTTTCGGATATCGGAGTTCTCGTAAGGACACGCAGACAGACGGAAATTTTACAGGAAATTTTTGCAAAAAAAGGTATCCCCTTTGAGACAGCATCAGAAAATTTTTTTGAAGAAAAGGGCATGATCCGTAGTCTTTTGGCTGGATTTCGTCTCCTTGCAGGCTCAGCCAAGGTTACAGATCTCCTTTGCCTTCCCCTTGGCATGAATTTCAGTGAAAGCCTTGTCAAAGAACTTTGGGAAAAAGATCCTCTTGTCACCCCGCACCTTCGGACATGTGATGAACTGCGGGGACTTTCAGATGAGATCGAGAGCCTGCGGGAGCGGTGCTCCTTACCTTGGGATAGTTCTCATCTGCTTGAGGTGCTCATGGAGGCGTCCAATCCTGCGCTGGCTTTGAAGGAAGATCCCACGATATGTCTGCTTCTGAATCAGGCAAAGGGAAAAAAACCAGAAGAATTTCTTTCAGACCTTGTCTTGAAAAAAGAAGGGGATTTTCTGGATTTGAAAGCGGAAAAAGTTCGTATCCTGACCCTGCATGCATCCAAGGGATTGGAATTCCCTTTGGTGTTTATGGCGGGATGCGAAGCTGGATTTTTACCGTATACAGAAACGGATTCAAGCCCGGAAGAAGAAGAAAGGCGACTTTTTTATGTGGGCGTGACCCGAGCGGGAGCTTGTCTTTTTATGAGTTGGGCGAACAGACGTATGGTTTTCGGGAAACCTGAAAACAGAAGGCTTTCCCCCTTTGTCATGGAACTGGAGACAATGCTGGAAAAGGAGGAAAGAAAGCAAAGACAAAGGAAAAAGAAGAATGGACAGATGGAGCTTTTTTAAAAAGGAGCGCCGGTAAACGATCAGAGGATTTGGATTATGAATGGGAAAAAGGGAAAAAGGAAAATCAGAAAAATTGGTAAAACATTGGTTTTCCTGGTCCTTTTCTTTTTTTCATGTCCAGGCCTATCCTTAGGGGATATTTACATGTATGTGGATGAAAGGGGCATTGTGCGTTTCAGTAATACGCCGACATCCTCATCCTATAAGTTATTTATGAAAGAAAAGGAGGAAAAAAACATCCTCCATCTAGGCCCACTTTCCTCTTATGATGATACCATCCGCATAGCAGCAAACTACCATGGCATGGATCCACTGCTTATCAAGGCTGTGATACGTGCGGAATCCTCCTTTAATCCCAAAGCCCTTTCTCCCAAAGGCGCCAAAGGACTTATGCAGTTGATGCCAGAAACCATCAAGGATCTTGGGGTGAAGGATCCCTTTCATCCAAGGGAGAACATCATGGCCGGAACCCGCTATCTGCGCATGATGCTGGACGCCTTTGACGGAGAGATTCACCTCGCCCTTGCAGCGTACAATGCAGGGCCTTCCACTGTGCGGCGTTATGGGGGCGTGCCTCCTTTTCCGGAAACCCAGAGTTACATACAAAGGGTCATGGATTTTTGGGAAAAATACAAAATGTGATACTGGGTAAAAAAGGTTGACATGAAAAAGCCTTTTTACATTCAGGAGTCAATACCCCTGAATGTAAAAAGGCTTATATTTTTTCAACCCAGTGAAAGGGATCCTGTTTTTCTCCGTACTGGATACCTGTGATTTCATCAAACAGCATGGAGGAGATGGGACCTGCCTTTCCTTCACGAAGGGTAAGGATCTCGTCCCCGTAGCGAATGGTGCCAACAGGAGAAATAACAGCAGCTGTTCCTGATCCAAAGGCTTCGCTTAAGGAGCCATTTTTATGGGCCTGGCAGATTTCATCCATAGAGATTCTTCTTTCCGATACCGTCAGACCTTTATGTTTTGCCATCTCGAGTACGGTATTGCGGGTAATGCCGGAGAGAATGCTGCCGTTAAGCTGTGGGGTTACAATGGTGTTGTCAATGACAAAAAAGATATTCATGGATCCAACTTCTTCCACATATCGGTGTTCTTTTCCGTCAAGCCAGAGTACCTGAGTATACCCTTCGCGCTGGGCTTCTTCGGAGGCATAGAGGCTGGCTGCATAATTGCCCGCTGTCTTGGCTTCTCCCACACCACCTGGTACAGCCCGCACATAGTCCTTTGTCACCCAGATTTTTACAGGATTGAATCCTTCCGCATAATAGGCGCCCACAGGGCAGAGGATGATAAAAAACCGGTAGGTATGGGATGCGCGTACGCCAAGGAAGGGGTCGGTTGCAATAATGGCGGGCCGGATGTAAAGAGAAGTACCTCGTGTGGAAGGGACCCAGTCCTTTTCTATGCGGACAAGCTCCTTCAGGCTCTGTAAGGCAAAGGCCGTATCCAATTCAGGTATGCACATACGTTTTGCAGAGCGATTGAAGCGTTCAAAATTATCCTTGGGTCTGAAAAGCTGGATATGTCCCTCTTTGGATCTGTATGCTTTAAGGCCTTCAAAAATGGCTTGGCCGTAATGCAGTACCGCTGTGGATGGGGGCAGGGAGAAATCACCGTAAGGAACAATACGGGGATCGTGCCATCCCTTTTGCGGAGCGTAGTCCATGAGGAACATGTGATCCGTAAATTGGGTGCCAAAGCTGAGGTTGTGGTCTTCGGGTTTTTTTCTGGGGTTTTGGGTGGCTGTAAAGGGGATGTTCATGGGCTTTTGTTTCTCCAGGTCTGGCGGCTTTACAAAAAGTCCTTGAAGAAGAGATTCATCTGGAAAGAAAGATCCTTTGGATCTTTCATCCGAAGGCTTTCCACAAGGATGTGGATACATGTCATGCTGAACGACCTTGATCCGGAGGGGTTGTTCCGGAAGCCGTAAGGTGTGGGGTTGCCATGATAAGGACCGTTACGGCTCGGGTTTTCTTTTTTTTTAAGATTCAAAAGTGCCTTTGAAGAAAAACTGTATTTTTACATCCGTTTCGTTATAAACCCTGGTTTTTGATTTTCAAAATAAATTTATTGCTTTTTGATACGGAAATTCTTTTTTTTCAACAAACCGGAAAGTATGAAAGTCCAAACGCAAGTAAAGGAGAGGATTCATGATAGATCAGGAGTTTCGTAACCAGGCTGTGCCCGTTCAGTTAACCCGGGAGAGCCGTTTTTGTTTTCGTTGTCACCCAGGCGTTTCCTGCTTTACGGATTGTTGCCGTAAAATCAATATCATGCTCACGCCTTATGATATCATTCGGATCAAAAACCGTATGGGAATTTCATCAGAAGAATTCCTTGCCGTATATACAGAGCCTAAAATGCTTGAAAAAACAGGTCTTCCCGTTCCTACCCTGCGTCTTCTGGATGATGAGAAACAGTCCTGTCCCTTTGTAAGGGATACGGAGGGATGTATTATTTATGCGGATCGTCCCAGCGCCTGTCGTTATTACCCCATCGGCATGGCAACCCGCAGTCATGTGGAAGAGCCCGCTGCCGGGGAAAGCGGGGATGATTTTTTCTTTATGATTAATGAGGATCGGTGCAAAGGTCATCAGGAAGAACAGGAATGGACGATTGAGGAGTGGCGCAGGGATCAGGGAGTGGATCTTCAGGATAAAATCAATGAAGGCTGGACGGAACTCATTGTAAGAAAAAAGAGTTTTGGCATGACCATGGATATGACGGAAAAAAGCAGAAAACTTTTTTTCATGGTCTGCTATGATATTGATGGTTTCAAACGCTTTGTGTTTGAGTCAGACTTTTTGAAGATGCATGACATTCATGCTGATCTGGTGGAAAGGATCCGAAGGGATGAGATTGCTCTTTTGCAATTCGGGTTTGACTGGCTGAGGGCTATTCTTTTCAAGCTGGATCCGGAAGGACGCTTTAAGGTGAAAGACAAGGAAGCAGAACGTAGAAAAAAATAAAAAAAGGTCCGATTTTTATCAGTCCCATGCCCGACCCAAGGAGGCATGGGACTGATTTATTTGAAAGGGCCCAAGGGTTCAGGGAGTCGCGTAACTGTCTTTGTAAAACAATCCTTCCCAACAAGAGGGATCGGTGAGACGTCTTTCAATGTTGAGATCAAAGAATTCCCCCACAGCTCCCAGTATCTTCGGATTTTTCTCATGAATTTCCCTGGCTGTGGCCAGAACCAGTTCAAAACCTTTCCGGCTCATCTTTCCAAGCGGTCTTCGGCAGGGGCCCGAAGGCATTCCAAGAAGCTGCATCAGGGTTTTCAGCGCAAGGGGGTTTCGTGCGCGACAGGTTACGGGACCATAGGGGCTTTCTTCCTTTGTGGTAACCGTTACCAGGCGGAACAGAGGCTCAATGTCTGAAAGAATTTTTGTGGCGTTTTCATGATCGCCCTTTGCCAGTGAAAGGGTCATTTCCGTGACAAAGGAAGGGGCGATGTTGGATGCAACGGAGATGATCCCGGAAGCGGCAATGGCTGGGTCCGTCATCATGGGAAAGGTTAAGGCGTCATCCCCGGAAAAGATCATGAAATCTTTTCCGCAGCACTCCCGGGTGCGTCGCATGTTGTCAAGGTTGCCTGTGGCTTCTTTTACACTGCGTACGTTTTTGAACTGATCATGCAGAATGGCCAGGTCTTCGGGCAGCATCTGTGCACCCGTGCGTCCTGGAATGATATAGGGAATAATATCCATATCAGGCAAAGCTTTTGCGACAGGCGCAATATATTCCCTGCGGATTTCCAGAGAACTGGGACCATTATAATAAGGATCCACCAGAAGAATGGCTTCAGCCCCACAGGCTGCGGCATGTTTGGAGGCATGCAGGGATTCTGTGGTGTTGTTGCTGCCTGCTCCTGCGATGCATAAGGCCTTTTGTTTACATCGGGCGGCAACCATTTCGATGACTTTGTTGTGCTCTTCCCAGTTGAGGGTAGGGCTTTCGCCTGTGGTGCCCACGGCAAGAATGCCGGTAACGCCGGATTGGATCTGAAAATCCACAAGACGTTCGAGGCCCGCATAATCCACAGCATTGTTAAGCATGGGGGTGACCAGCGCGGTATAGCAACCTGTGCGCATGTAAAGCTCCCTTCTGTGACGGTAAGCCAAAAAAACAAAGTAAAATTCGGATATAAAATAACCCCGATTCCCATGGAAAAAAATGAGGATTCAAAAATCCTCATTCCGGTTTTGAGTTCTTCAGGACCCAGAGAATCCTGAAGAAGGAGGGGTAATTTTTAAACTTTTTGGATGTGGAAGATATATTTTCATGATGATCCCTGAATATGGCATGGCCTTAATGGTAAAGATGAATCCATGGGTACAGATTTTTTTCATGAACTGCTTTCAGGGAGAATCCGTTTGTCCGCGTATCACAGATTTCAGGCTTTGACAAGTTTTAACCCTTTGGGAATACAGCAAAGACAAATCTTCTTGACATGAAGGGACAGGCCATACTAACGGTTTTTTGTCAAAAGACTTTTATACCATCCAGGAAACCCGGATATCTTGCGGGTCTGTCCGCATTGTTTGACCCTTAATCTTAAAAGGTGAAAAATGAATATGTCCAAGGCGCAGAATGCCGATGAATATATTGCCCAGCAGCGCATGGCCCTGGCGTCAAACGCAGAATGTGGCGCAACACATTATAATCTCGCCGTGGCCCTGATGGGTCAGAAAAAATATGAGGAAGCCGAGTCCCACCTGCATGAGGCAATTTCCTGCAGCCCCAACCTTGCTGAAGCCTTTGTACAGCTCGGGGGCATATGTCTTCAGCGAGGGGATGTGGAAGGCTGTCTGCATTACAATAAGCGCTCCATAAAAGCCCGGGCTGGTTTTGCGCCCGGATATGCAAATATTGGTTTTCTTGAGCTTCAGAATGGCAATGTGGATGAAGCCATCAAAAATCTGCAGAAAGCCATTGTTTTTAATTCTCGGCACATCCAGGCCTACACTACCCTGGCTTCCGCCCTGCTGGCCAAGGGCCTTGTGGATGAATGTATCGAGGCCTGCATGAAGGCCATTGAAATTCAGCCAGATTTTCCAATAAGTTATAATAATCTTGCTGTGGCCTACCTGGAAAAAAAGGATTATGAAAAGGCCATTGAAAATGCGGATAAAGCGGAATCCCTCGGATACCCGATTGCAGAAGGTCTGAAAAAAGAGCTGGAGGCCTATCGGAGAACCTGATCGTGTTCCCCTTTGTCTGAAGAAAAAGATCCTGTTTTCACCCATGAAGTCAGATCTGAAAGCAGGATCTTTCAACCGTGAGGCGTTTTTTATTTTGAATATCTTAAAAACGGAAAATTCATGCCCACATACCAATATGCCATTTCAGGGATTACCGATGTGCTTTTACGTGAAAATCCCTTTTTTTATGAGGCGCTTCCATCCAGCAGGCATCGGGCAGGGGGAGATAAGAATCCGGGGTGTGGGGTTTTTCTGGAAGGCGTTGCAGAATTTCTGAAAAATCATCTTCAGATTCTTGAAGAACACTATGGAGAGAAAATTGAAACCATCCGGATCATTCTTGAAAAGCACGGGGCCTTCTACCATCCCTGCCGGGTGATCCTGAACAATCTTGCCCATCGGCCCCTGGCGGTGAATGGGGCTGTTACGGATGAGGCCAGGACAGTGATGAAAAAGGAGGTGGCAGCACTTCAGAATCTTTGGAGCCAGGGCATGGGAAAAGCGCTCCCAGAAGTTTTTTTCACAGAGGATCTCATCTTAGATGAAGAGGGCAGGGCCTCTTTTTTTGCAGCCCCATGGTTTGAAGGGTTCTGTGAATTCCATTGGTCTTTACAGAAAAAGACCCTGGGAATTCTCCTCTGGGAAGACGGGGGAGAGCAAAAACCCATGAAAAAAGAAGCATTACAGTCCCTGTTCCAACAAGCAGCCGCCATTCTCACCCGGGCCTATGATTTTGACTGTTTCAGACAGATTTTTCCATGGCACCATGCTGCGGGGGATTTTGTGGCCCGCGTTCAGGGTCTGGATGTGGATGTACGTCTTATTACCGTGCGGCAGTATGAAAACCTGTTTTCCCTTGATCCGGGGGGGGCGGAATTTTCCGATAAAGTGGAAGCTTTGATGTATTTTCTATGGAATATGCTACTGCGCATGCGCCTGGATCGTCTGGATGGGATTGGCGAACTTGTATGGGCCCCGGATTTTGTGGTTCCATCGGCCATATCGGGCTTTTTTGAAGGCCTTTCGGAAAAAGCAGCCCGCCGCGAGGATATCGCCATTGTCATGGAAGCCCTGCCTGACATTGTCCTTGCCGGTGGAGAGGAAGGACTTTTTGAAACCCATGAGGAAATCGTTTCTGCTTACAATCCCAAGGCTCCGGAGATTGGACTTATCCGTGATCATTTAAGGTCTCATACCAATCTTGTCCATGAAATATTCAGACAGCAAAAAAGGGAAAAGCGGAGTTCGGATGCATGAAAGCACCAGATAGGGAGATATGAGAAAGTCTGTACCCTATATGAAGGGTTTTATTCGGAAAATTGATAAATAACACTTGTTGGTTTTTTTGAAAAAAACCCTTTTTTATTGACAATGAAGCGATCACGTCCTATATGATCCATCTTTGAATAGACAGAATACATGGTTGTTTGAAAGCTACCAGAAACATAGATGTAAATGATGTTTTACTGTTATGGTGAGTTCCCCCCTGATTATGCATCAGGATTGTAAATCTTTCACATGGAGGTAAGGCAATGGCAAAACACGAAACTCCGTTGTTGGACCAGCTGGAGTCTGGCCCTTGGCCGAGCTTCGTCTCCGACATGAAGCTTGAAGCTGAAGTTCGTGCCAAAAATGAAGCAGGCATTGAATTTCAGGTTCCGGTGGATGTCGTGGATGACCTGCTGGGTGTTCTGGAACTTTCTTATGTACACGGCCGGACCCACTGGAAACACGGGGGTATCGTAGGTGTATTCGGTTATGGTGGCGGTGTTATCGGCCGTTACTGCGACCAGCCTGAAATGTTCCCTGGCGTGGCCCATTTCCACACCGTACGCGTGGCTCAGCCTGCGGGTAAGTACTACAAGGCGGAATACCTGCGTCAGCTGATGGATATCTGGCAGATGCGCGGTTCCGGTATGACCAACATGCACGGTTCCACAGGCGATATCATTTTCCTGGGTACCCGTACCGAGCAGCTTGAAGAAATTTTCTATGAGCTGACCCACAATCTCAATACGGACCTTGGCGGCTCCGGCTCCAACCTCCGTACCCCTGCGGACTGCATCGGTTCTTCCCGCTGTGAGTTTGCCTGCTATGACACCAACGCGCTGTGTCATTTCCTCACCAACCAGTACCAGGATGAGCTGCATCGTCCCGCCTTCCCCTACAAGTTCAAGTTCAAGTTTGACGGTTGCCCCAATGGTTGCGTAGCTTCCATCGCCCGTTCAGACATGAGCTTCATCGGTACCTGGAAGGACGATATCCGCATTGACCAGGAAGCGGTTCAGGCCTACATCGGTGGTGAGATTGCTCCCAACGGTGGTGCCTTCAAGGGTCGTGACTGGGGTGCCTTCGACATTCAGAAGGAAGTGATTGACCTTTGCCCCACCGAGTGCATGTGGATGGAAGGCAAAGAGCTGAAGATTGACAACAAAGAGTGCAATCGCTGCATGCACTGCATCAACGCCATGCCCCGCGCCCTCCGCGTAGGTCAGGAAACAGGTCTTTCCATCCTGGTTGGTGCCAAGGCTCCCATCCTGGATGGTCAGCAGATGGGTTCTCTTCTGGCTCCCTTCGTGGAAGTGAATCCCGAAGATGATTACTCCGCAGTTACGGAAGTAATTGAATCCATCTGGGATTGGTGGATGGAAGAAGGCAAGAACCGTGAGCGCCTTGGTGAACTTATCCGCCGCGCCGGTTTCCAGAAAATGCTGGAAGTCACTGGTATTGCGGCCGATCCCCGCCACGTCAGCGAACCCCGTTGCAACCCCTACATCTTCTGGAAAGAAGACGAAGTACCCGGTGGCTGGGAGCGTGACGTCAAAGAATACAGAAAACATCACAAGCGCTAAGAAGGGGAGGGTTATTCCATGGCTTTTGTATCCTCTGGTTACAATCCGAATGCTCCGCTGGAAAATCGGATTACCGATATCGGCCCGCGGCACTTTGAAGAATTTTATCCCCCGGTCATCAAGGCCAACAAGGGAAAATGGCTGTATCATGAAATCATTGAGCCCGGCGTTCTGGTGCATGTCGCAGAAAGCGGTGACGAAGTTTATACCGTTCGTTGCGGTGGTGCCCGTCTCATGTCCGGCACCCTGATCCGGGAAATCTGTGACATCGCTGACAAACACTGCGATGGCTATCTGCGGTTCACCACCCGTAACAACATCGAGTTCATGGTGGACTCCAAAGACAAGGTGGAAGCCCTCAAGGCAGACCTGAAAGACCGCAAGTTTGCAGGCGGTTCCTTCAAGTTCCCCATCGGTGGCACGGGTGCCGGGATCTCCAACATCGTTCATACCCAGGGCTGGATTCACTGCCATACGCCTGCGACGGATGCTTCCGGCACCGTGAAGGCCACCATGGATGAGATGTTCACGGATTTCCAGGATATGCGTCTTCCTGCCAAACTGCGCATTGCCATGGCCTGCTGCCTGAACATGTGCGGTGCTGTTCACTGCTCCGACATCGCCATCCTCGGTTACCACAGAAAACCGCCGATGATCGACCACGAGTACCTGGACAAGCAGTGCGAAATTCCCCTGGCCATTGCTTCCTGTCCCACAGCGGCCATCAAACCCGCCAAGCATGAGCTTGAAAATGGCACCAAGGTGAATACCGTTGCCATTAACAACGAGCGCTGCATGTACTGCGGTAACTGCTACACCATGTGCCCCTCACTGCCCATTTCCGACACCGAAGGTGACGGTATTGTTCTCATGGTGGGCGGCAAAATCTCCAACCGCATCAACCCGCCCAAATTCTCCAAGGTTGTTGTGGCCTTCATTGAAAATGAGATGCCCCGCTGGCCCAAAATGACCCAGACCATCCGCCGCATGGTGGAAGCCTATGCCAAGGACGCCAGAAAGTACGAGCGCGTTGGCGATTGGGCAGAGCGCATTGGTTGGGAGCGTTTCTTTGAGAAGTGTGAAATCGAGTTTACGCACCACCTGATCGACGACTTCCGCGATCATGCATACTACACCTGGCGGCAGACCACCCAGTTCAAGTTTTAAGAACTGAGTCTTTTGCTTCATAAGGCCGGTACCCTTCAAGGTACCGGCCAAAACTTTTTTCTTATGGAGGCACAGCAATGGCACTTCCGGATAATGCAAAAGAGATGGTTCTGGATTACATCCAGAACAAATCCAAGTCAAAATCTAAGTTCTATCTGAAGGATTTTTACACCATCTTTCCCGAAGAAGGCCCCCGTACTGTAAAAAACTTCATCAACAAGATGGTGGGTGAAGGAATTCTGGAATACTGGTCTTCCGGTTCTTCCACCATGATCGGCCTCAAGGGCGCTGGCAAGCAGGCGGGCGCTGAGGGCGAAGGCGCTGAAGCTGCTGAATAATTTTTTTTGTTGGATTATTTTAAAGAATCTGCTTTCTGAACGGAGCACCCTGCTGCATGTCTTATGATATTCCACGTGTTGCCGTTGCCGCCTTAAGGGGAGGGTCGGGGAAAACCATTCTTTCCATAGGTCTTGCTGCGGCATGGACGCAGGCTGGAAAGCTTGTGGCTCCTTTCAAGAAAGGTCCAGATTATATTGATGCCGGCTGGCTGGCGTTTGCCACTGGTCGGCATTGCTATAATCTGGATACCTACCTCTGCGATCCCGCTGTTGTACGTCATTCCTTTTTCCATCACGCTCAGGATGCCCATATCGCCCTCATTGAGGGAAATCGGGGCCTTTATGATGGCATTGACCTTGAAGGTAACACTTCCACAGCCGATATTGCCAAACTGGTGGACGCCCCTGTGCTTTTATGTCTGGATGTGACCAAAAGCACCCGGACCATGGCGGCCCTGGTTCTGGGGTGTCTGCATTTTGACCCGGATCTGCGCATCTGCGGAGTTATTCTGAACCGGGTGGCGGGTGCCCGTCATGCGGGGATTCTCACCAAAGCCATTGAGTACCACACCGGTGTTCCCGTTCTTGGCGCCATTCCCAAGCTGAGAGATCAGGATTTTCCCGAACGCCACATGGGCCTGGTGCCCAGCCAGGAGCATGGATGGGCTTCCCACTCCATCCGGACGGCTGGGGCTGTGGTGAAGGAACATGTGGATCTGGATAGGCTTTTCCGCCTGGCTCAGCCGGTTTCGGATTCTTCTGCATGGGATGACAGCAGGACTTTTTCTGGGGTAATGCAAGAAAGGGAAGATCGTGTGAGAATCGGTTTTCTTCGGGATGCTGCCTTTCAGTTTTATTATCCTGAAAATCTTGAAGCCCTGGAAGATGCAGGAGCGGAACTGATTGCCATTAACAGTCTTGAAGATGCAACTCTTCCGGATATTGACGCCCTTTACATAGGAGGCGGTTTTCCGGAAACCCACGCAGCAGCCCTGGTAGGGAATGCAGGCTTGCGGGAGGATATCCGCAGAGCCGCCCATGGCGGGCTTCCCATTTATGCCGAATGCGGCGGTCTCATGTACCTGGGAGAAGCTCTGGTTCTGGATGGAAGCGCCTATCCCATGTGCGGAGTCTTTCCCGTGCGTTTTGGTTTCAGTGAAAAACCCCAGGGGCATGGGTATGTGAGGGTCGAGGTAACAGGTGAAAATCCCTTTTATCCCAAAGGCCTCTGCATCCGAGGCCATGAATTTCGTTATTCAAGGGTGGAATTCATAGAAGATAATTATCCCTGCGCCTTTTCCATGAAAAGGGGGGTTGGCATTGCAAAGCGCCAAGACGGCCTTGTTTTTCGCAATACCCTTGCCGCGTATACCCATATTCATGCCATGGGTACACCGGAATGGGCGCCTGCCATGGTGACACAGGCCCGGAATTTCAGATCAGGCCGCGCCTGATACAGATGCAGACCTTGGGGAGCAGCCTTTCCCTTACGCTTTTAAATCTTTCTTTTGAGAAAAACTCTGGCAAGGCCTCTATTTCGAGTTGGGATTTTCCGGGTATAAAGAACAATCATAAAAAAGGGTGAAGGCAAAAATTATTTTTGCCTTCACCCTTTTTTGATATGCACGACCTGATCCCCTCGTTTCCCCTTTTTCCCCTCAGGATCGTGTCGGTTCTTTTTTTTGCGTGTTGCGATCAGTGCCTATCTGGCATGGCACTGATTGCACATGACCGGTGTTCTCGTGCGATCTCCGGTTTTCTGGTTTACTTCCCTGTGGCAGCTGATGCAGTTTTCATGGATGGCTTCAGCGTGGTAGGCCAGGCGTTCCTGTTTGGAAAGCCTGGGAGCATCTTTACCCTTGGGACGCTCACCTGGAATGCTGTGGCACGCTGCGCAAGACTGCACAGGATCTCCCATTTTCAGATCCAGGGGTTGCCCTTTGTCATCATGGTGACATTCACCGCAGGAAATCCCATAGTCTTCGGCGTGTTTTTTGTGGGTGAAAGACACAATGGATCTTTGATGTTCCTGATAAATGGGATTTTTCATTTCAATGACATCACTGACCTCGGTTTTTCCAGGGCCTGAAGCCAAGGCGATGGCTGCTGCGCAGAGCAGGGCGGCGGATCCGAAAACCGCCAGAATGAGTTTTTTCTTTTTTCGTGGATGCATGGGAACCTCCTGATTGTGGGGTGGGAAAAAGAGGAGCGTCCAGCGAGGGGGCCGGAGTTTCCTTAGGATAAGCATGAGGATGAATCAGCCTTGTGGATCGGATGGATCCTTGTTTGTGTTGTGGAAGGCCCTGGCACCCAGAATGCTTATTTCATACAGAAGAACCAGGGGAATGGCCATCATGACCTGGGTGATGACGTCAGGCGGCGTCAGGATGGCGGCTAAAGTGAAAAAAATCAAAAGGGCGTATTTTCTGTTTTTTGCAAGAAAGTTTGGGGTAACAAGTCCGAGTTTTGCCATGCCCGTGAGAATCAGGGGCATTTCAAAGACAAAGCCAAAGGCCAGAAGCATTTTACTTGAGAAGGAAAGGTATTCTTTCATGGAAGGAAGGGCCTGGATATTTTCTGTGGCAAAACCGAGGAAAAATCGGAAACCCCATGGAAAAACGATGAAATACGCAAAGAGTGCTCCGCCCACAAAGAAAATTCCGGAAAGAAAAATAATGGGGATGAGAAATTTTTTTTCTTTTTTATAGAGTCCCGGAGAAACAAAAAGCCAGAATTCCGTAAGAACATAAGGAAATGCGAGAAGAAAACCTCCCAGAAACGCCACTTTGAGATATGTAAAAAAAGCTTCGGGAAGACCGGTAAAGATCATGGCGGATCCCGTCCCCATGGCTTCCTGCAGGGGGGATACCAGGATAAAAAAAAGCTGCTCCTTGAAACCGTAGCAAAAAAGAAAGCCAATGAGGATGGCAATCATACAGCGGACCAGCCGCTTACGGAGTTCGGTCAGATGATCCATGAGGGAGAGGGATTCAGCCTGCATGGTTGTCTTCTTTTTCCTTTTTATTTTCCGGAGCTTTCAGATTTTTTTGGGTCTCAGGAGGGGGGGCTTCCGCATTTAAAGCCTCTTTGAAGTCTTTGGATGCATTTTTGAATTCACCAAAGGCTTTTCCCAGAGAACGGGCAAGGTCCGGAAGTTTTTTGGGACCAATGACGATCAGCGCCAGGGCCAGGATCAGAAGTATTTCCGGCATGCCCATACCAAACATGAAATTCCTCCCTTTTTATAAAAAAAATACGGTGTTTGCCGTATTGATTCAGGTCATATATCTAGCTTTTCAGGGCTTTTCTGTCAAGGAAAGCGCCGAAAGGAGGGGGGAAAACATGCATACCCATTTTTCAGTGTTCAGAGAAAAATGGGCAAAGCCCTGTGAATGCGGATACCTTTAAAATCCATGCGGACATCGTAGCAAAGAATTTCCACGCCAGTTTTATGGGCATTGCGCAAGGATGCGGTATAGGCCGGATCGATTTCTCCGGCTGGCCGGAAACCCTTTGCATCTTCCCTCTGTACGAGAAAGAAGACCACAGCTCTTTTCCCCTTTTTGATGAGCAAGGAAAGTTCGTCCATATGCTTTTTGCCCCGGACTGTGACAGCATCGGGAAAGGCGGCAAGGCCATCGAAGATCTGCGTGCAGTTTTTCACTTCCACAAAGCATTCTTTTTTTTGTGATCCGGAAAGACGTATATCCATGCGTGCGTTTTCTGTGATGACTTCCCTTTCAAGATTTTCGTATCCGGAAAGTTCTGGAATCAGCCCCTTTTCTATGGCAAGGGAGACGAGTTTGTTGGGAATCAGGGTATGGACGCCCACAGGGCTTTCTTCCATTTCAATGACATACCAGGTGTAGGCAAGCTTTCTTTTGGGACCAGGTTGAAAAGCCACCCAAACGGGTCGGCCCGGTGTGCTGCAATGGGTCATGGCTCCGGAATTGGCGCAGTGTGCTGTGATGGTTTTTCCGTTTTCCAGAAGAACATCCGCAAGAAAACGTTTGTAGCGACGCAGGAGGATTCCCTTGGTAAGGGGGGGCCAGGAAACAATATTTTCTTCACAAGGCATGATGAGACTTTCCGGTGCAGGGGCTTCGTGTTAAGGTTTTGGGTACGAATTTTCCATGGATAAAGGGCACAATGGAGGGAAAAATGGCTCTGTTTGAACCTTGGCACCTCTGGGTGCTTTTGGGCATCGCATTAATGGTGGGGGAGATGTTTACCCTGGGGTTTTTTCTGGCCTGCTTTGGTGTGGCCGCTCTGATGGTAGCCCTTGTATCCCTTCTGGGGACAGGCCTTGTTTTTCAGGTTTTCATCTTTTCCCTCATCAGCCTTGTCTGTATTTTTACCGTACGCCCTTTTCTTTTACGGTTTTCTTCGGCAAAAGCAAGGGAGATACGCACAGGCGTGCGTGCGCTGGCAGGAGAGACGGCCCTTGTGGAGGAGGCTTTCGGAGGGCCGGGCAGCCATGGGAAGATAAGAATCAGAGGGGAAATCTGGCGCGCTATGGGAAAAAATGGAGAGGTTTTCTCGAAAGGAGATCTTGTGGTGGTGGAATCGGTCAGTGGCGTGACCCTTGTGGTGCGTCCTGTTCATGAACAAAACAAGGAGAAACGATGATGGAACCACTGTTGATGGTTGTAGGTTTTCTGGCTTTTTTTGTTGTTGTTTTTGCCATTAAGGGTCTGAAAATCATCCAACAGGCAGAAACCATGATTGTGGAGCGCCTGGGCCGTTTTCACCGGGCTCTGGACAGTGGCATTAATATTCTGTGGCCTTTTTTTGATCAACCCCGTCAGGTCCATTGGCGTTATGTGACCCAGGATTCTTCCGGAGAGCGGCGGGTGACCATCACCAAACTGACAGATCGTATTGATCTTCGGGAAACGGTGTATGACTTTCCCCGTCAGAACGTGATCACGAAAGACAACGTGACCATGGAAATTGATGCGCTTTTGTATTTCCAGGTCACAGACGCCATACGGGCGGTGTATGAGGTGGCCAATCTGCCCCAGGCCATCGAAAAACTCACCCAGACCACCTTGAGAAATGTGGTGGGGGAAATGGATTTTGATGAGTGTCTGGCTTCCCGGGAGATCATCAACACCAAATTGCGTAGTATTCTGGATGACGCCACGGACAAGTGGGGTGTTCGGGTAACACGCGTGGAGCTTCAGGATATCACCCCGCCTGCGGAAGTGCAGGAGGCCATGGAGAAGCAGATGCGGGCGGAAAGGGACAGAAGAGCCGCCATCCTCAAGGCAGAAGGGGAAAAACGCGCTGCCATTCTTGAGGCGGAAGGGGAAAAGGAAGCGGCCATCAACCGGGCGGAAGGGGAAAAGCGGGCGACCATTCTGGAGGCGGAAGGCGAGGCTGAAGCAAGGTATAAAATTGCATCCGCAGAAGCCATGGCCATCATGAAACTTGTGGAAGCTTTTAAAGACAGACCCGGTGATCCCGCCAACTACCTCATAGCCGTACGCTATATTGAAGCGCTGAAGGAAATGGCTGAAGGAAAAGAAAACAAGATCATCTACCTTCCCTATGAAGCCACCAATTTCCTGGGATCCATTGGGGGCATTCGGGACATGTTCAAGGGATAGGAAAACAACGTGAACCCATTGGATATTGCAGCCATACCTGAGAAGATCCGGGGGAATGTCCAGGTGAACCTTCCCTTCCGCATGCGTCATCTTTATATGGAAAGTTTTCTCGCTCTGGGATTGAATCCGGAAATCGGTATTGACGCCGAAACGCTTGACAATGTGGGCATGGAAGAATTCAAAGCCGTGGCCAGGGCTTTTCAGAAAAAGGGAAGGCGGATTACCCTGCATGGTCCTTTCATGGACTTGTCTCCCGGCTCTCCTGACCCGGCCATTCGCAGAGCTTCCATGGAAAGAATGCAGCAGTTTCTGGATGTACTTGTTGTATTTGAACCTTTTTCCGTGGTTTGCCATGGGGGATGGGAAAGCCGCCGTTACGACTGGATCCGGGATGCCTGGTACCAGAACGCAGTGGTTTTCTGGAAAGAAGTTGCGGGTTTTGTGAAAAAAAGACGCTCGAGGCTCTATCTTGAAAACGTGTACGAAGATAAGCCCGAAGACATGCTGAGCCTTCTGGAGCTTTTACACTCCGAGGGGGTGGGATTCTGTCTGGATACCGGGCACACAGCAGCTTTCGGATCGAGGGATCTTTCCAGGTGGGTGGCAGTGCTGGGGGCTTTTGTCTGTGAGATCCATCTCCATGACAACAAGGGCGTCAGCGATGCCCATCTACCGCCAGGTCAGGGGAAAATCGACTTTTCAGCTTTAAAAATTTTGTTGCAGGGAAAAGGGGAAAGACCTTTTCTTACCCTGGAGCCCCATGAGGAAAAAAATCTTTATCCTTCCCTGGATTGGATTGCCCGGGAGCTTGGGGATCTTTTTTAACCTGTATGCCCTTTTTTCTCTGAAAGAATGCCTGCCGGGTATGCTTTTTTCGCTATGTTTAAAACCCGTTGATATCCTGGTGACAGCGCCTTATCCGATGTTCACAACCTGTTTACAATCTCTGCTTTATACTGTCAGGCCTGTGCTGCCCTCATGGGGATGGGAGGATGGAGTATGAAACCAATGGGTTTTTTTGATGGAGAGATCCTGGGGAAAAGGGAAGTCCAAGAGGACAGCCGGGTGAATGAAAGACTGGACTCGGGGTTTCGACTCCACGTGCTCGCGGATGGAATGGGTGGAGAAAAGGGAGGGCAGATTGCCAGCCAGACGACATGTGGGGCTTTTCAGGCTTTTTTTGAGACACGGCCTGTTTCCACCAACCCGGAAGAGGACCTCTGGGAAGCGCTGGATGTCGCCAATGGGGCTTTGGCCAAGGTTGTACGTGGGCAGCCGGAGCTGGAAGGCATGGGGACAACCCTGATCGCCCTTCTCCTGAATGAGAAAACCCATGCCTTCAGTTTTATCAGTGTGGGTGACAGTCCTCTTTACCGCCTGTCTTCCTCTGGCCTGAAACGTATCAATGCCAATCACGCCTATGCCGAGGAGCTGGACAGGATGGTACGTGATGGTCGGATACACAGGAAGGAAGCCATGGAGCACCCAAGTCGGCATGCCCTGACCAGTGCGATCATGGGCAAACCCATCCCTCTCGTGGATACAGGATCGGGTGTTCTGAAAGCAGGTGAGCGCTTGCTTATGGCCAGTGACGGTATTCAGACGCTTCGGGATCGTGAAATCGAAGAACTTCTGAAAGGGGAAGGCAGGGATCTGGAGTCTGCGGTGAAGGGATTGTTACGCGCTGTGGAAGAAAAGGATTTTTTTCATCAGGACAATGTGACGGTGATTCTTCTGGAGGCTGCGGATAGGGAGGTTTTTTTAGACTGAGGATGTCTGAAGTTTAAGAAAATTATATAGGGACTGTTCATAAGTATGGCGTTATGAACAGTCCTTTGTTTTTAGAAAGGAAGTGTTGAAAACGTGTTGAAAGAAATGTGTCTTGTGATTTTGAACGTGGTTTTTATCCGATGTTTGTTCAAAAAAGACCGTTTATGAACAATTCCATTCCTCAGGAAAAAAGCGATTCATTTTTTTGAAGTTGAAAAAACCTTGCTCTTGTTTGGTTTTTACCCGTTTTTATCCATGTTGAAAATTTGCTGATACCGTGTGAATAACCTCCGGTTTACTGCTGAAAACCTGTCAAAATCTCCCAGAATTTCAAGCCCAGGAACGAGGGAGCGCACAACGGGAATCCGGAGATCTTCCCGGGTGAGAGGGACATGAATGGGATTGTATCCATTGGCAACCAGGCAATCTTCCACCCGTTTCAGGTCGGCTGCGGGATTGTTTGTTGAAAAGTCGGCAAAGGTTTCAAGATGGCGGCAGGCAAGGGGGAAGTCGGGCCTGCCGCTGGGAGGACCTGGAAAGGGCCAGGGTGTTTCCGTGAGTGCGGAAAGCAGGGCTTTTTTGCCTGAAAGATGGGTTCCGGTTCCCCGGATGACGGCTCCGTCTTTTCCCAGCACAAGGCAGCGGTAAGAAGGGATGCCGAATTCCGTGGTGATGTCTTCAAAAAAAGGATGGATTCCATGGTTTTCATAGGCTTGAAAAAGGTTCTGAACTTCCGGATCCTCGGATTGAATCCGAAAGCAGTTGGAGGGAGTATGGGGCATGGTGGCTTCGGCATCCCGTTCGATGACCTCCAGAAGTCCAGAGAGGCGGGCTCCTTCTTCTGAAGCGCCTGCAGCAAAACCTGTGGATCCCAATGCGGTAAAAAGCTGGGCCTCGGGAAGATTGGAAAAGAGAACCACACACTGCACGGGTACAAGGCAGGAATGCCTGCCCGTATGGGTGATCCGTTCACCGGGCATCCACCACAGGGGAAGGTCTGGCATGGGGGCTTCCAGCAGAAGGGTGTTGGGATCAAGGGCGGGAAGGTTTTCTTGCTGAAGTTCTGAAAACAAGGCTCTGCGGATGGGCGTTGGGTTGAGGCGCAGAGCGATTCGACCTTCGGCGACTCCGGCAAAGGCGGTAATTCTTTCCGCAGCTTCCATGAGACAGGCAACACGGGCGGAATCCAGGGAAAGGCCTCGGCCGTAGCTGGTTTGTAAGCCGGTGAGCCGGTGTTCATATCCAGGGATATCCACAGATCTGTCCAGTTCCCATTCCCGGAGAATGGCGATGGGACTCAATGAGGCCGTGTGTCTTTTTTCTGAGGCAAGAAGATGTCTATGGGGCTTGAGGCGTTCCATGGCGGCATAAAATACATCCATGGGACCTGGTACGGGCGGGCAGGGTGGGGCGTGCAGGGGGATTTTATCAATGGGAACAGGGGCAGAGGGTAGTGCGGGACCCGAAAGTTTTGGCAGGGGCAGCGGGAATGGTTTTTGGGTATGGGGAATCTTCAGCCTGAAAATATTGTCATGGAGCACTCGGATCCATGCTTGTCTGGAGGGATCCTGGGGGATACGCAGGTAGGCCAGGGGGGAGTGGCCGCTTGTTTGATCAGGCTCTGTGGGGATGCCCGTGGCTTCCTGAGCCTCCCTCAGGGCGTGGAGAAAAAAGGGGCTCTTGGAAAAGGGCATCTGGCTGCGATGTTGTGGATCCATGTGAAGAATTTTTTCCAGAAGAAAGCTCCGCAAAAAGGGATCTTCCGGGCGGGCTTGGCATAAAAAAAATAAATTTTCAAATGAGGGTTCCGGCAGAGGGCTGGGGCGAAAATATCCTGTGGCGCTCTGGGTCGTTTTGTGCTGCATGGAAAAATGAATCATTTTTATATCCTGTTTTTTTACTTTTTTATTTTAAATGAGCTAAAAAAGCACCTTTTCTTTCGGGCGAAAGTGTGGCAAAGGCTCTGGGACTACGGAAAGGAAATTTCAGAGTGCCAAAAGATCCTGAACGCATAGCGTGGAACCCATACCATTGTTCCGGAAATCCGAAAAGAAAAAGCCTTTTTCCTGTAATCCGGAAGGAGGGTGGGTGTTTTTGTGGAAGAGGTCTTTTTTCCATATGTAGTGTTTTTTTGAAAGGCAATCTTTGTATGATGTGTTTTTTTCTGAAATCAGGTTTTTTTTGGATAACTCCTTCTTTTTGCTTTTATTCTTGACATATAAAGGAGGCTTCGAGTATAAGTCGCCATTCTAAGATGATAAGTCATTCAGGAGCCACAGGGACGGAGACTGTGGGGTTTCTCCTTAAAAAATCCGGATATTCGAGGTTGTAAAAATGGAGTTCAAAGCCTTACTGGAGCACTGTGGTGCAAAAGTCGCTGAGCGTTGGATCACGCTTGTGGTGAAAACCTATCCGGCAAAACGAAGCCAGGCTTTTTTTCTGAATGAAAAGGATCCCTTTGACAATCCTGTGGGGCACACGCTGCGCACGGCCCTTCCCGCAGTCTGGACAGCGCTCCTGGAAGGTCTTGGGGATGCGGACCTGGAGCGTCTCCTGGATCCTGTGATCCGTATTCGTGCGGTACAGGAGTTTACCCCGAAAGAGGCCGTTACCTTTGTTTTTTACCTCAAAGACCTTGTTCGGGAAGCCTTGGATGAAAAAAAATCCCTTGTGAGCCTTTCCGAGGCACAGCTTTATGCCCTTGACAAACGTGTGGATGATCTGGCCCTGATTGCCTTTACCCTTTATATGCAGTGCAGGGAGCAGATATGGTCCTTTAAGTCCCGGCATGTGCTGGAAAGAAGCATCAATCTGCTGGAAAAGGCAGATATTCTCTGTGAAGTGAAATCTTTGGGCGTGGACATTCTACCCCAGCGGATTTACAGGAAAATACAGCGGGATGCCGCCGCTAAAAAGGAAACGATCACCCAGTAGACGTATCCGAAAGGCCTTTTTCAGAGGCTGCGAAGACGATAAAGGGGGGATGTCTAGGGTTAGAAGGCTGCTGTATGAAAACATAAGGTCTTTTTCGGATTCTCGGGTGGATTCTGAAAAGGCGTTTTTTTACAGAAAGTCCTGTTCATAGGGTTTAAGGGCAGCGGATGCCTGGGGTTTGTGTCGGCAAATTCCAGATCTCCGGTGTCGGCAGAATCAATTTTGGACCGGAGGCAACTCCGGATCGGTGTTCCTTGCCGAAGAGAGAGGTAGTGTCCATGAATCAACACCTGCTTTATTCCCTTGCGGCGGTAGTGGTTCTCGGTTTCATCGGCTATGCCGGTGGAAGCGGACTTCCCTATTTGTTTGGGGTGGTCATACCCTATGCCGCCATGGTGCTGTTTTTTGCAGGGTTCGCCATGCGGATGCTGGGCTGGGTGAAATCCCCGGTTCCCTTCCGCATCCCGACCACCTGCGGACAGCAGCAATCCTTTTCCTGGATCCAGCATTCCAAATACGACAACCCCTCGGATACCAAGGGTGTGCTTGTGCGTATGCTGCTGGAAATTTTCCTTTTCCGATCCCTGTTCCGCAACACGCGAAACGAGATCCGGGAAGGAAAAATCACCTATAACCTGGAAATCTGGCTGTGGCTCTTCGGCCTTGTTTTCCACTACTCCTTCCTTGTGGTTCTGGTGCGGCACCTGCGCTTTTTCCTGGAGCCCCTTCCCGCCGTGCTGAAGGTTGTAGAAACCCTGGACGGCATTCTGCAGATCGGCCTTCCGGGCATCATGCTTTCCGGCTTCATGCTGCTGGGCGCGGTGCTGTTCCTCTTTGCACGCCGTATTCTCATTCCCCAGGTGCGCTATATCTCCCTCATGGCGGATTATTTCCCCCTGCTGCTCATTGTGGCCATTGCAGGTACGGGAATTTCCCTGCGTTACTTCACCAAGGTGGATATTTTCACCGTTAAGCAGATGACCATGAGTCTTGCCACCTTCAGCCCCATGGTTCCCGAAGGCATTGGCGGGCTTTTCTATGCCCACCTTTTCCTGGTCTCAGTGCTTTTTGCCTATTTCCCCTTCTCGAAACTCATGCACTCCGGCGGTATTTTCTTAAGCCCCACCCGGAACCTGGCCAACAACAGCCGGGCTGTGCGTCATATCAACCCCTGGAATCCCAAGCTGAAGTTCGTCACCTATGCGGATTATGAGGACGAATTCAGAGAGAAGATGATCGAGGCCGGTCTGCCGGTGGAAAAGAAGGAGTAAACCATGGTCGATATTCCCAAAGCGGATGAGCTGCTCCAGATCGACAGGACGCCGACCAAGGAGTTCTGGATGGATGTGCCTCCGGATCTGTCCGAAGGTCGATTCTGTTATCCGGCCAAACCCAAGAATCTGGAATACCTGGGGCTTCCCAATGCCCGTGAATGGAGCCCATCGGATGAAGACTGGAAACTGCCTGCGGACTGGCAGAAGATCGTCCATGAAGGCTTCAAGGAGAGACTGGACAAGTACCGCTCTCTGAAGGTGTTCATGGATATCTGTGTGCGCTGCGGAGCCTGCGCGGACAAGTGCCACTTCTACATCGGTTCCGGTGATCCCAAAAATATGCCCGTTCTGCGTGCGGAACTTCTGCGTTCCATCTACCGCAACGATTTCACCATGGCGGGCAAGATCCTTGGCCGCATGGCCGGTGCCAGGAAGCTGACACCCCAGGTGATCAAGGAGTGGTTCAGCTATTTTTACCAGTGCACGGAATGTCGTCGCTGTTCCGTATATTGCCCCTACGGCATTGATACGGCGGAAATCACCATGATGGGCCGTGAGCTTCTGAACCTTCTGGGCTTGAACATCAACTGGATCAAGGAGCCTGTGGCCAACTGCTCCCGTACCGGGAACCATCTCGGTATCCAGCCCCAGAACATGGTGGAAATCATTGATTTCTTCTGTGATGACATTGAAGAGATCACCGGTGTGCGGCCCAGCCCCACCTTCAACCGCAAGGGCGCTGAAGTGCTTTTCATCACACCTTCCGGTGATGCCTTTGCCGATCCTGGTACCTATACCTACATGGGGTATCTGATGCTCTTTGAGGCCATCGGCCTTGACTACACCATCAGCACCTATGCTTCCGAAGGCGGGAACTTCGGCCTTTTCACCTCTTCAGACATGATGAAGAAGATCAACGCCAAGATGTACCATGAAGCCGAACGCCTGGGTGTGAAGTGGATCCTTGGTGGGGAATGCGGTCATATGTGGCGCGTGATCAACCAGTACATGGACACCATGAACGGCCCCACAGGCCCGAAAATGGAAATTCCCAAGTCTCCCATTACAGGTACAGTTTTTAAAAACGCAGCCTCCACCAAGATGGTACACATTGCGGAATTCACCGCAGATCTCATCCGTCACGGCAAACTCAACCTGAAGCCCGGTCGCAATGATCATCTGAAGGTGACCTACCACGACTCCTGCAATCCGGCCCGGGCCATGGGTCTTCTGGACGAGCCCCGCTATGTTCTGAAGAATGTCTGCAATAATTTCTATGAAATGCCCGAAAACGCCATTCGGGAGCAGACCTTCTGCTGCGGCTCCGGTTCCGGTCTCAACACCGAAGAGATCATGGAAATGCGCATGCGTGGCGGCCTGCCCCGCGCCAATGCCGTGAAGCACGTCCATGACAAATACGGCGTGAACATGCTTTCCTGTGTCTGCGCCATTGACCGTGCGGTGCTGCCTCCGCTGATGGATTACTGGGTTCCCGGTGTTTCGGTTACGGGCTTGCATGAACTGGTCGGTAACGCCTTGGTTCTCGACGGGGAACATGAAAGGGAAACCAACCTTCGTTTTGAACCCTTAGAAAATGCGGAGGGGTAGCAGATGAATGACAAAATCAAAGTCCTTGCGGGACTTCTTGTTTTTGCCGCACTCATTGCGGCCCCCTTCTGGCTGAATGCCGGAAAGCCTTCCGGTCCTGCGCCGGAGGTGGTGATCGCGGAGAAGGCAAAAAAAGCAGGAACCTGTGTGGCTTCTAAAGAGTGGATGGCCGCCAACCACATGATCCTTCTCGATACCTGGCGGGATGCTGTGGTGCGTGAAGGAAAGCGCATCTATGTGAATGAGAAAGGGCAGGAATTCAACATGAGCCTGTCTTCAGGCGAAAACTCCTGCCTGGGATGCCATACCTCCACCGCAGAGTTCTGCGACCGCTGCCACAATTATGCCGGGGTGGATACGCTCTACTGCTGGGATTGCCACATCGACCCGACAAAGGAGAACAAGTGATGAAGGAAAGCAGACGCAAGTTTCTGAAGATCGCCGGTATATCGGCCATCGGTATCGGAACGGGTTCTGTGCTGAATGCCTTTGCTTCTTCGGCTCCGAAGGTGGAAAAGGCAGCAGCGGATGCGGCTCCCGAAGCCGAGGATTCAAAATTTAAAAAACGGCCGGAATCCCTCAAGGCCGGTCACTGGGGCATGGTCATTGATACCCGCAAGATTGATGAGGCAATGGCTGCCAAGATTCAGGAAGTATGCCACAGAATTCATAATGTACCGAGTTTTGAGGGCAGGCCGGATCTGAAAAAGCAGGAGCTGAAGTGGATCTGGACATCGGATTATAAGCATGTCTTTCCCATGCAGGCCAATCCCTATGTGTCGGAAAAACTGAAAAAAGCCCCCATTCTGGCTCTGTGCAACCACTGTGAAAATCCGCCCTGCGTGCGGGCCTGCCCCACCAAGGCTACCTTCCAGCGGGAAGACGGCATTATCATGATGGATTTCCATCGTTGCATTGGTTGCCGTTTCTGCATGGCCGCCTGTCCTTACGGTGCCCGGAGCTTTAACTTCCGGGATCCCAAGCCTTATATTGCGGAACTGGATCTGATGTACCCCCATCGCATGAAGGGTGTTGTGGAAAAGTGCAACTTCTGTGATGAGAGACTGGCCAGGGGGCAGATGCCCGCCTGTGTGGAAGTTTCCAAAGGGGCCATCGTTTTTGGCGATCTTGAGGATCCCAACTCTGATGTGCGTAAGGCCCTGAAGGCCAACACCACCATCCGACGGAAGCCGAGCCTCGGCACCGGCCCTTCCGTCTATTACATCGTGTGAGGTGACCATGCTGGAAAAAGCGATCAAAGGAAGTAGTAAATACTGGATATGGATCGCCTCCCTTCTGCTTGTCATCGGGGTGGCGCTGTTGTGCTGGATGAAGCAGCTTGACTATGGTTTGGGCATTACCGGCATGAGCCGGGACGTGACCTGGGGCTTCTACATTGCCCAGTTTACCTTTCTTGTGGGGGTTGCCGCAGGGGGGGTTATGCTGGTGCTTCCCTATTATCTCCATGATTACAAGGCCTTTGGCAGAATTACCGTTCTCGGTGAGTTCCTGGCCATTGCCTCCATCGTTATGTGTCTGCTTTTCATCATCGCAGACATGGGCTTTCCCTCACGCCTTCTCAACGTGATCTGGCATGCCAGCCCGGATTCCATGCTTTTCTGGGATATGATTGTTCTGAACGGTTATCTCTTTTTGAACATCCTTGTGGGCTGGAACGTGCTGGAAGCGGAGCGCAACGGGGTGCATGCCAAAAAATGGGTGAAAATTCTGGCCCTCATTTCCATTCCCTGGGCCTTTGGCATCCACACGGTTACGGCTTATCTGTACTGCGGCCTGCCCGGCAGGGGCTTCTGGCTTTCCGCCATCATTGCCCCCCGCTTTCTGGCCTCCGCCTTTGCAGCAGGTCCGGCTTTCCTCATCATCCTGGCTACCATTGTGAAAAAGACCACCAACTTCGATCCGGGCGACAAGGCGCTGAGAACGCTTTCCAAGATCGTCTGCTATGCCCTGATCGCCAACGTGTTCTTCTTCCTCTGTGAAGTCTTTGTGGTCTTCTACAGCCAGAATCCGGAGCACATGGATCATTTTGCCTATCTCTTCTGGGGGAAAGGCAACCTTGTGCCCTTCATGTGGACCTCTATGATTCTCATGGTGACGGGGATTGTGCTGCTGCTCATTCCTAAACTCAGAAATAACCTCTCCCTTCTGCCCTGGATCTGTGGCATTGTCTTTGTCGGCACCTGGTTGGACAAGGGGCTTGGTTTTGTGACGGGCGGTTTTGTTCCCAACCCCCTGCATGAGTACACCGAGTATGCGCCCACAGCCCTGGAGCTTGTTATCAGCCTCGGGATCTTTGCTGCGGGCTTTCTTGTGCTTACCCTGCTCTTCAAGATGGTGGTAGGGGTCAAGGAAGAAGTGGGAGCTTAAACGTTTTTTTTGTATGGACCTTTCCGGAGTCCTGAAAAATGGGTTCCGGAAGAGGTCTCTGGATGGAATAAGAAAGGGGAGTCCTTTTGAGGCTCTCCTTTTTTATTCTCTGAACACCGTACTTGTGTATGTCCTGATCCTGTGCCAGAATGGAAAAAAAATTACATAAAGGAGGACATTATTATGGATAAGTATGAATGCCCCTGTGGTTATGTGTATGACCCTGAGCTGGGAGATCCCGATCATGGCGTGGCCCCTGGCACTCCCTTTGAAGATCTGCCGGAAGGATGGGTTTGTCCCGTATGTGATGCAGAAAAGGAATTCTTTGAAAAAATATAGGCTGAGAGGCCTGATTTCTTGCGGGTAAGGGCCTGGTTTGTACGGCCGTGTGGGTCCTTTGCGACAGGATTTTTCGGTTTACGCCTGTCGTCTTGTTGTTTTTATCAAAGAAAAGGGAGGCATCCCGCTGGCCCCTCCCTTTTTTATTCCTTGGGCCGGCTGGAAATGGATTTTTGATGCGTAAGGCGGAAAAAGGCGATCGGGTGCAGGTGCATTACACGGGAAAATTTCCGGAAGGTGAAGTCTTTGATTCTTCCGAAGGCCGTTCGCCCTTGAGCTTTGAGCTGGGCGGTGGGCAGATGATTCCGGGATTTGACGCGGCTGTTCTGGGAATGTCCGTAGGAGAAAAGAAAAGTGTGACCCTTCTACCCGAGGAAGCCTATGGTCCTCATAACCCGGATCTTGTGGCTGTTTATGAAAAAAGTCTTTTTCCTGAAGGCATGGAAATTCAGGAGGGGATGATTCTGGAAAGCCGCATGGAAGATGGTACGGTTATTCCCATCCGCATTGCCGCCATTGAGGGGGAGAATGTTACGGTGGATGCCAATTTTCCCATGGCAGGCAAAACCCTTGTCTTTGATCTCGAACTGGTGAGTATTGCATAAAAAAAACGGCCTTTCTCAGCAAAGGACGTTTGTTGGTAGGAACACGGCCCCTTCTGAAAAAGGGGCCGTTGCCGGTTGATCAGGCGACGGTGTTTATTCGGGTGTCATGGTTTCCCAGGAGCTGCGGTTTTTAAAAAATTCCGTGATAAAACGGTGGTTAAAAAGGTGGCCGGATTTTACGGTCTTGATGTGTCCCCGGATGGGCATTCCGATCAGAGAAAAGTCCCCGATGCAGTCCAAAAGTTTATGCCGGACAAACTCATCGGCAAAGCGAAGCCCTTCTTGATTAACGATGGTATCCCCGTCCACGACCACAGCGGTTTCCAGGGAACCGCCCCTGCCGAGCCCAAGCTGTTTCATGAAAGCCACTTCATGGAGAAATCCGAAGGTACGCGCCGGAGCGATTTCTCCTATGAACTGATTGTCTCCGAGATCAATACTGATACTCTGGCGACCGATGAGGGCGTTGGGGAATTCAATGGTACAGGTAATGCGGAAGCTGTCATCGGGATAGGCGCCCACAAATTTATCCCCATCAGCGATTTCGATGGGGTGGGTTACCACAAAGTGGGAGCGTGGGGCCGTCTGGATAAGGATGCCTACAGCATTAATTTCTTTTGCAAAAACAGCGGCGCTGCCATCCATGATGGGCATTTCATAGTTGTCCAGCTCCACCCGTGCGTTATCAATGCCCATACCGGCAAAGGTGGCCATGAGATGTTCAATGGTGGAGACAATGACGCCATTTTCTCCGATGACTGTGGCAAGGCTTGTATCCACTACACGGCTGAAAAGCGCTGGAATACCCTGAGTGCCGGGAAGATCGGTTCTGAAAAACCGGATGCCGTGGTTTTCCGGAGCTGGCTTTAAGGTCAGCGTTGCGGTTTTTCCGGAGTGTACGCCAATACCCGTACAGGTAATGGGCGCGGCGAGGGTTTGTTGTCGGGTTCGAATGGCCATAAAATGGTAAAGACTCTTTCATTGTTGCTTGCATCGGTCCATAGCTCGGGGTATTAAACCACACATTCTTGATGAAAATCCATATTTTTATCCAAAAAAGGGAAAACGAGAGGCAAAAGGATGCTTGCCAGGAGCTGTTGTGCCGCCATTGTAGGGGTGGATGCCATCCCCGTGACCGTTGAAGTAGATGTGGGACGCGGGCTCCCTGTATTTCAGATTGTGGGCCTTCCGGAAGCTGCTGTCCGGGAAAGCCGAGATCGCATCCGCACGGCCTTGCGCAATGGAGGCTATGGTTTTCCCAAAGGTCGCATTACAGTCAACCTTTCTCCTGCGGATATCCGTAAAGAAGGCACAGGATTTGATCTGGCCATTGCCCTCGGCATTCTGGCGGCTTCAGGTTTTTTGCCCCAGAAGGCTGTGGCTTCTCACCTGGCTTTGGGGGAGCTTTCCCTGGATGGCCGAGTGAATCCGGTTCGGGGAGTTCTGGCGGCATCGGCCCTTGCGGATCCGGAGCGGATCAGGGGGATCCTGGTGCCCTTTGCTAACGCAGCAGAGGCTGCAGCTCCAGGAAAAATTCCTGCCTATGGAGTCAGTGACTTAGGTGCTGCTGTGGATCACCTGTCAGGGCAGGTTTTTTTGGCAGCACAAGAGCCGGTGAATTTTTTACGGCTTTCGATGGGGGAAGTGGAAGGGGCGGATCTAAAGGATGTGGCAGGCCAGGACCATGCCAAGCGGGCATTGGAAGTGGCCGCCGCAGGTGGCCACAATATCCTGATGACTGGACCACCAGGGTCGGGAAAAACCATGCTGGCCCGACGGCTTCCGGGAATCCTTCCTCCACTTTCCTTTGAAGAAGCCCTTGAAACCAGCCGGATCTATTCTGCCGCAGGCCTGTTGGACTCTGGAACCGGGCTTGTGGTGAAAAGGCCCTTTCGGGCTCCCCATCATACCATCAGTGATGCGGGCTTGGTGGGAGGGGGAAGCTATCCGAGGCCTGGGGAGGTAAGCCTTGCACACCATGGGGTCTTGTTTCTGGATGAATTTCCGGAGTTCCGTAAAGGACTCCTCGATATGCTGCGTCAGCCTCTGGAAGACCGAAGACTGACAGTCTCAAGGGCGTGCGCCACTGTGACCTTTCCTGCATCCATTATGCTGGTGGGCGCTATGAATCCCTGTCCCTGCGGTTATGCGGAAAGTCCGGAAGGTCGGTGCCACTGCAGTCCCACAGCCGTGGATCGGTACAGGGCAAGAATATCCGGCCCTTTGATGGACCGTATGGACATTCAGATCGAAGTTCCTGCGGTTGCCTATGGGGATATTCGACGTGCGGGGAATGGCGAGTCGTCTTTGGCGGTTCGTGAGCGAGTTCTGTTGGCACGGGAGCGTCAGGCAAGGCGTTTTTCCGGTATCGCTGTTTCCTGCAATGCAGGGATGGAGGCAGCGGAAATTCGGGCATTCTGCAAGATCGATGATGCAGGCGAAGTGCTTCTGGGGCGGGCTGCGGAGAAGCTCCTCCTTTCTGCGCGGGGGATTTCCCGGGTGTTGAAAATTGCAAGAACCATAGCAGATCTTGAAGAATTTCAAGATATTCATGTGGGACACCTGGCTGAGGCCCTGCAGTATCGACGTTTTCGTCCGGAGTCTGCGTAAGCTTCTGGGAAAAAGCCCCATGAAAATAAGAGGATCACCCCATGGACACGGAACAGCGTTTATGAAAAAAGAGACTTAACTTCTTCGTAAAGGAGCGTTCCTCCACACGCTCCGGGAAAGTAGGCTCCGGTCCCCCCCGCCTTCCGGAAGTAAACTTTCCTCGTCAGTTCTTTAAGAGTCCGGATATTTCCGTGCCGCCCACCTACCATTTTGCGGAAAAATTCGGATTTCCCCGTTCCGTCCTTAGAAAGCCTGATATCCTGCAACATGCGGGGTATCAGGCTTTCTATGTTTCTGGGCTGAAAAAATGCTACAAGCGTTCAATTTATTATTGATTCTTTTCTAACGACCTGATAGCAAAGCACACACAACTTAAATAAACGGGCCGCAAACGGGGGTGCGGCGCACAAAAACCAACGACGCGTGGAGGGCAAAAGAAATGCTGGCACGAAGAAGTGTGGAAGAGGAGGCGCAGGTCAAGGAAGTACAGGATCGTCAGGATGAATGTTTCTGGAATTGGTTGGAATGTACGGAAAAGGCCATGGGGGAGGCCTTGGAAGACGGCAAAAAAAGAAGGGTTGGTTGATCGGAGATATTGCAAGCTCTAAAGGTTTCCGGTAAAATTTTTTTTGGCCTTCTGAAATTGAGATACCGGAGACACGGACGTGATATTTTATAAGTATTCTGCCATTCAGTGCACGGACAGTGGTGTTTTCCTGTTCATGGACAATGAAATTGAAGTGCCGACCATGGGCAATTGCTCTTGGTTGCGTCAATTTGATGAGGGGGGACGGAGTGAAGCCTTTTCTTTTGCCATTCGCTGGACTTTGGTGAAGGTCAGTGAAGTGCTGATCACCAGCAATGGGAAAAAACAGATCAAGCTTCTTTATATCCGAGATCCCAAAGACAAAACGCGTCCGTATAAGAGTCGTTTTTGGTAAAGCCAGGTTTTGCAGCATTGGTGGAGGATCGAAATTTTTTGTTCAGCCACGGTGATGCGTTTTTTTATTCAGATAATTTTTTTACCCCACAGATAAAAACAATCCGGATTTCTGGGTGAAGCAGGTGCTACCCGGATTCCGGATTGTTTTTTTATCTGGATACAGAAGAATGGTCAGGCAACAATCCAGATGGCTTGGTCCCTGGCCATCTCCACAAGTTTTTCTCCGACCCTTCCGATAAAGAAATCCTGAACTCTGGATATTCCCCTCCTTCCGACAAAAATGGTACCCCATTTTTCCTTTTCAGCGGTATCCAGAAGCCCCAGGGATCGGCTCATATACCCTTCGATGAGCAGGGCATCCGCGTTTTGGGGAGAAAAACCTTTTTCTTTAAGAATCTTCATAGTTTTTTCCATAGCCGCGTCTATTTTGGTATTCCGGATTTTTTCCTGTTCTGAGAAAAAGATCGTATTGAGATCAGAGCTTGCCGGATAGGGATAAAAGTTTCCGGCCAGGGGGTCGAGGGCCCGGATTACGTGGCGGATGTGGAGTTTTTTATCACTGCCCGCAAAAAGGGACGCGGCAAGACGGACACAGATCCGTGCGCCATGGGAATCATCAAAACCCAGAAGAATGTGTTGGGTTTCCGGGGTTCCTCCCACCAGAATCAGGGGAATATGGTGAATGCGGGATATGAGTTTACGGGCGACGCTGCCGATGGGGAGACGGGATAGGTTGGAAAAGCCGGTGCGACCGATAAAAAGGCCTGTATACCCATCAAGGCTCTCGGTCACAATATCCCGGGTAACCCCGGTTTTTCTGCGCTGAATTTTAATGCTGACCGCATGATGAGGGAATCCAGCATCCAGAAAAGCGGCTTTTGCCGTCTCAAGGCTGTTGATAAAGCGTTTGTTCTGACGATCAATCCATGCTCCCAGGTCGGGCTGATGGCCCGGAGATTCTGGCTGCGGGTCAAAATCCCAGAAAGACTCGGGAATATCGCATTCCACAAGAAAAAGAACTATTTTGGAGCGATTTTTGGGGAGAATGGCTGCTGCATAGCGCGCCGCTGCCATGGAGGGGTCAGAGCTGTCCATGGCGATAAGGTATTTGTTTTCCATAAAACCTCCTTACATAAGGGGTTACAAAGGTCTCATGCCTTCTGCTTTTTAGCTATGCATGGGATGTGCCAGAATGGATGGTGTTAAGGATGTCTTGTTTATGTTTTTGTAAATAAAGCATATATTCGCCTCAAGGTATGGAAGATATGTGCATCTTCTCTGGGCGCTGGAGCCATGAAAGCCAGGTGCTGCATGATGGTGTCGTTTTGTTTTTCACGGTGTAAAAAGAATGGGAAAGATGCGTGATGCAAGCCTTTACCCCGCGACTGCGCGGTTTTTTCCCTGAGTCTTGGCTTGATAAAGGGCCTGATCCGCCCGGGTAAGAAGACTTAAAGCTTGTGTACCGGGGTCGGGCGTTGCGGTAGCTACGCCGATACTCAGGGTTATATGGGGGGCGACTTGGGAATAGGCGTGGGGAATGGCAAGCTTCTCCATGTGCTCAAGGATGCTTTCTGCGATGCTGAGGGCCTGATCCTCTGTGGTGTGGGGTAGGAGCAGTACAAACTCCTCACCTCCGAAGCGTGCGGAAAGATCGGAGGGCCTTCGGCTGTGGGTTTTGAGGATGGAAGCAATGGCCTGCAGGCAGCGATCTCCAGCAGGATGACCGTATTGGTCATTGTAGGCTTTGAAATTATCCACATCCATGAATAAAAGGGAAAGACAATCTCCGGAGCGTGCGGCCATGCGCCATTGGCGTTTCAGATTTTCATCAAAATGTCTGCGATTGCCAAGACCTGTGAGAGGATCGGACAGAGAAAGGCGGGTGAGCTTCTGATTGGCATAACTGAGACGCAGTGCGTCTATTTTTTTCATCTGGGTTTCCAGATAGTCGCGTCGCTGGCGGTATTCCATCTGGTAGCATCCCACAAGGCAGAGGACAATGGCCGTGAGCAGAACAAGAAGGCTGTTGAGTTTTGCCGGGGTGGGCATGGTGGTGATCATGGGCAGGGCTGCGGCATAGGAAAGGAAAATCACCAGACAGCCTGTGAGATTCAGCCGGAACCGTATGCGGGTTCCAATGGTAAGGAATATGACGGAAAGCAGAATGCCGGTGTGGTAGTGGGCGGCCATGGGAGATTGGCTGCGTATGAGAATGAAGATGATGAACAGGGTCCCTGCGAGTAAGGCGATCAGCATGAGGATGTCGATATTTTTCTGGATCTTCGGGCTGTTTATGGCCAGAAGGATGAGGGTGCAAAAGGGGGCGATGATGAAAAATCTGAGTCCCCAGGCTTCGGTGTAGATATCCGGAATGAGAAAATAGTCTGGAATGGCGTATAGGAGAAAAAGAAGGAGAACACCGGCTCCCAGGGGAGGAAAAAGGCGTTTTTGACGCCTTGTTTCCTTTTCCCGGTAGGCTGTTTCCAGAATTTCGGGAAAGTACAGGCGAGCAAACCCCTTTTCCAGGGTTGTCTGTAAGGCTTCTTCCAGAGGACGCAGGTTGTCCGGTCTTATATGCGTATCTGATTTTCTGATCTGCTTATGGAAAAGGGTCATGATAAAAAAAAGAATACCACGGGCCGAATCAAGAAGAAAGTCTTTTTGGGTTGAAGCCTTTGACATCCTTTGAAATACGGGTTTTTTATGTGAATGCGAGGGGCTTTTCCTGTATGCTCCTGAATCCAGAGAAGCCAAAAGGAGGCATGAAACAAAAAAGAGCCTGTGTATTTTTTTTGGCAGGCAAAAATTGTATTGACACTCAGGCTGCAGGTGCATAAAAACAGCCAGTATTTTGGGACTTAAAAGATTTTTTTGAAGCCGTAGACATAAGCGGACTCTCCATAAAGGAAATGACTTACAGGTCTGCCATCAAAGGATTTTCTGCCCACAGGAAAAAGGCGGAAGGAGGTTTTGTAAGATGCCGGTAAAACCCCTGCGTGCTTTGCGCGTTAACGAAACAGCCATTATTCACCAGGTGCGTGCGGAAGGGGAGTTAGGCCGCAGAATCCGGGATATGGGGCTGGTTCCCGGAACCAAGGTCAAGGTGACGGGCCGAGCTCCCCTGGAGGATCCTGTGGCCCTGCGCCTGAGGGATTTCACCCTGACCCTGAGAAACAATGAGGCGGATTGGATCAGCGTGGAGGTGTCTTCATGAGTGTTACGGTGATCGCCCTGGGAGGCAACCCGAATGCGGGAAAAACCACCCTTTTTAATGCCCTGACCGGAGCCCGACAGCGTGTGGGCAACTATCCCGGTGTGACCGTGGAAAAACGGGAAGGGGATGTATTATATGGTGAAACCCGGATTCGGGTGGTGGATCTTCCTGGAACCTATTCTCTTACCTCCTGGTCCGATGAGGAGCGGGTGGCCCGGGACGTGCTGGTGCAGGAGCGTCCTTCCGCAGTGATTGATGTGGTGGATGCCACCAACCTGGATCGCAACCTCTACCTTGCCGTGCAGTTCATGGAGCTGGGAGTGCCCCTGGTTCTCTCTCTCAATATGATGGATGAAGTACGCAAAGGGGGGCGCACCATTGATACCCCCAAGCTTTCCGACCTCCTGGGGGTTCCGGTGGTGGAAACCGTGGCCAGGAAGGGAGAGGGAAAGGCGGCTCTTCTTGCCGCTGCGGTGGAGCTCTCGGAAACCCGACAGGCTAAATGGCAGCCCATCCAGATTTCTTACGGTCCGGATGTGGATCCTGTGGTGGAGCGCATGACGGACCTCATTGAGGAGGACGGACGTCTCACCCTGCGGTATCCGGCGCGCTGGCTTGCCATCAAATATATTGAAGGAGATCCGGAAGTCCGCAGGATCTGTGATGGGGATGAGATCCTGGGCCGAAAACTCAAAGACATGGCTGACCGGCTCACAGCCCATTGCCGCAGCGTGCTGGAAACCCATCCCGAATCCATCATTGCGGATTACCGCTATGGTTTCATCACATCGGTGACCCGTCAGGTGGTGAGCCGCGGAGAAGAAGCCCTTGAAACCCGTATCCGGGTTTCCGATGCCATGGACAGGGTATTGACCCACAAAGTGGGCGGGCCTTTGATCATGCTGGGCGTGTTTTATCTGCTTTTTGAACTTACCTTTGCCATTGGCGAGATTCCCATGGGATGGGTGGAGGCCTTTTTCGGTCTGCTGGGGGGCACGGTTTCCACCATCCTGCCCGAAGGCCTGCTCCAGTCCCTCCTGGTTTCCGGGATCATCGACGGTGTGGGGGCTGTGATGGGTTTTGTGCCCCTTATTCTGATCATGTTCCTTCTTGTGACCTTTCTTGAGGATGCGGGATATATGGCCCGCATGGCCTATATGCTGGACAGGATTTTTCGCATTTTCGGTCTGCACGGAGCTTCGGTCATGCCCTTTGTGGTTTCGGGAGGTATTCCGGGAGGCTGTGCTGTTCCCGGTGTCATGGCTGCAAGAACCCTGAAAAGTCCGAAGGAGCGTCTTGCCACCCTGTTGACGGCTCCTTTCATGAGCTGCGGGGCCAAGGTGCCTGTTTTCCTTTTACTCAGTGCGGCTTTTTTTGGAGCCTATGCCGCGCAGGCCATGTTCTGGATCACTCTGATCTCCTGGTGCATGGCCCTTGTTGTGGCAAGGGTTTTGCGCTCCACTGTCATCCGAGGTGAAGCCACGCCCTTTGTCATGGAACTGCCCCCCTACCGTATGCCCACCCTGCAGGGGGTTCTGTTGCATACCTGGGAGCGCGCCTGGCAGTACATTAAAAAAGCGGGCACCATTATCCTTGCCATTGCCATTCTCATCTGGGCTGCCATGACCTTTCCCAGACTTCCGGAAGCTGAGCTGGAACGCTTTGAGGCAGAGCGGGCTGCGGTGTCAGAGCTTTCTGATGCCGAAGAGCAGCTTGCGTTTATTGACAATGCGGAAGGTCAGGCGGCTCTGCGCCATTCTTTGGCAGGCCGGGTGGGGACAGCCCTTGAACCCCTTTCGGAGCTGGCGGGTTTTGATTGGCGCACCAATATCGCCCTGATCGGGGGGTTTGCTGCCAAGGAGGTCATTGTAGCCACGCTGGGTACGGCCTATTCCATGGGGGAGGTGGATCCTGAAGAGAGCGAAGGTCTTGCGGAGCGTCTGGCTTCGGATCCCTCCTGGACCCTGGCCACGGCCATGGCCTTGATCGCCTTTGTCATGCTCTACAGCCCTTGTTTTGTCACGGTGGTGGCCATTGCCCGGGAGTCGAGCTGGAAATGGGCGGCCTTCAGCATGGGGTTTAATACGGTGCTGGCTTTCATGGTTTCCGTTTTTGTCTTTCAGGTCGTTTCCCGGATGCTCTGAAAGTCCGGTTTTTAACCAATAAATATCTGAAAAAAGGGAGAGTTGCCATGCAGCTTCTCCCTTTTTTTTTCGGGCAGAATGGGAGTCCACTGTGAGGAATGCGGGGATACCGCCAAGGGCGTTCGGATTTCAGCTCAGGGAGGAAACCCTGCGAGAGGGGGCGTGTGGGAAAGATGGGCAGCTACGCCCCCCTCTGTCATGGGTACGTTTTGAAAAATTTATTTTTCTACCTTATAGAGGTGTACATCCTGCTGAGGGAAGGGAATGGATATTTTTTCTGCGTCAAAGCGTTTTTTGATGGCTTCATTCAGGTCAAAGAGAACGGGCCAGTAGTCGCCGCTTTTGACCCAGGGGCGCACGGAAAAATTCACACTGCTGTCCCCAAGGGAAGAGAGGGCGATGAGCGGTTTGGGGTCTTCCAGGATGCGGGTTTCAGCTTCCAGCACTTCCTGAATGATCCTTTTTACTTTGTCGATATCATCACCGTAGCTGACGCCAAAAATCATATCCACCCGCCGGGTTCCGGTGACAGAGTAATTGACAATGTTGTCGCCCGTGAGTTTGGAGTTGGGCACAATGACCTTTTTGTTGTCCGGAGTGGTGAGTTCTGTGGTGAAAATACCGATATCCCGAACCGTTCCAGCAGTACCGCCGCCTTCGATATATTCTCCCACACGGAAGGGGCGGAAAATGATCATGAGTACGCCTGCGGCGAAATTGGAGAGGGAACCCTGGAGCGCGAGGCCTACGGCGAGACCCGCAGCACCGAGGATGGCGATGAAGGACGCGGTCTGCACACCCAATTTGCCCAGGGCTGCAATGACCACAAAGGTCAGGATGCCAAAATACACCACACTGGTGAGAAAACCCGAAAGGGTGGGATCCACCTTGGATTTGTCCATGGCCTTTTTCATGACTTTACGGATGGAGCCTGCGATGATGCGCCCAATAATGAAGATGGCAAGGGCCGCAAGGACCCGGAGACCGTAGAGAGCCAGAAAACCCTGAATTTGGACGAGAATAGAATCAACGGATGGCATGACGCACTCCTTTGTCTGGGTTTTGAACGGGTTTTGAACACTTTGGCAATATAAACCATGTTATGAACATCCTATGGGGATTTGCAAGGGTTTTGTTCCGGCTGGTATGGGACTTCTGCAAATTTATGTGGAAAACTTTCAGGTTATGAACATTTTATAAAAAAAGAGATCCCTTGTGTTCAAAACGCTGACAGAACATGTTCTTTATCCATATTCTATGAACCGGACTTGCCCGGTGGAACAAGGTATGCCAAAACAGAAAAAGGAGGAAAACCTGTACATAAGGGGGCCGCATGGGAGCTATGGACAGACGTCAGTTTCTCAAGTGGGGTGCGACAGCCCTTGCTGTGGGCGGATTGGGGTTGGGATTCTGGGCGGGGAAACGGGGAGGAAAAGACGGCGGGATTCCTCTGCGGCTAGGTTATCTGCCCATCACGGACCACTTGACTCTCATTGCCCATGGTCTGCGGACCTTTGAAAGGCTTAGGCTTATTCCCGTAAAGTACGGGGCCTGGCCGGAGCTGGCTGAAGCTCTTCGCGCAGGCGCTGTGGATGCGGCTTTTCTCCTCACCCCTCTGGGGCTGACCCTCAGACGCCAGGGGGCTCCTGTGCGGGCTGTGCTTCTTGGGCATCGCAATGGCAGTGTGCTGACGGTTTCCTCCAGGGCGACTTTTGAAACGGTGTTGGATTTACGGGAGAAGAACATTGCCATTCCCAGCCGCTTTTCCACCCATTACCTGCTTTTAAGACGGCTTCTTTCGGATCATGGCATGGAGGCCGGAGTCATCCGGTATACGGATATGGCACCCCCTGAGATGGTGCAGGCCCTGGCCACAGGCCGCATTGACGGATTTATTGTAGCGGAGCCCTTTGGGGCCCAGGCCGAGATGCTGGGTGTGGGAAGGGTGATGCTTTTATCAAGGGATATCTGGAAGGATCATATCTGTTGCGTGCTGAATATCCGGGAGTCTTTCTTGGAGACATATCCGGATGCGGTTCAGGAGCTGGTGGACGGGCTTGTGGACACAGGTCGTTTCATTGAAAGTCGGAGGGAAGAGGCCGCTGTTCTTTCCCTTCCCTACCTCGGGCAGAACCGGGAGGTCATGGACTTTGTTCTGAACAACCCCAAGGATCGGGTTACCTACCAGGATCTTTTTCCTTCGGAAGACGATTTTGCAAAGACCTTTGAAGACATGCGACGTTTTGGGGTCTGGGATGGGGCTCCTCTGGATTTGGGCCGTTATCTTGAACCTGTGTTTGCCCGGAAAGCTTATGAAAAAATTGCAGATCCTCAAACTTGAAAAACTTTTTTCGCGGCATCATGCAAAAGGGAGTAGATGCACTCTGATGGTGCCATGGTGATCAAAAAAAAGAGTTTTCCCACATTTCCGGGGGAGGGTGTTATTTTGCCCCTTCTCCTCTTCCTGGCCCTTTTGGCCGTCTGGCACTTCGTAGCCCGCAACTACGGCAACCCCTATCTCATGCCAGGTCCGGAGCGGGTATGGCAAGCCTTTCTTGAAATCTGGCGGGAAGGAAAACTCGGGACGCATATCCGGGCGAGTCTTTTTAGGATGATGACAGCATATCTGATGGCTGTCGCCATGGCCATTCCCCTGGGTCTTCTTCTGGGCTGGTACGGACGGATGCACCGGGTGCTGGATCCCTTTATTCAGCTTGTAAGGCCCATATCCCCAGTGGCCTGGTTTCCCCTGGCTGTTCTCTGGTTCAATATCGGGGATCTTCCGGCCATCTTCATTATTTTTATTGCGTCATTTTTTCCCATTCTTCTCTCTACTGTGGCTGCTGTGCATGGCGTTTCTCCCCTTTACCTCAAAGTGGCCAGCAATTTTGGATCCTCCCATATGGAAACCCTCTGTAAGGTGGTTTTGCCAGCGGCCTTTCCTCGGATTGTCGTAGGTCTTCACATTGCCCTGGGTGTGGGCTGGATTCATGTGGTGGCAGGAGAGATGCTGGGTGCTCAGTCGGGCCTTGGGTATCTCATCATTGACGCCCGTAATTTCCTGCGTACGGACAAGGTTATGGTGGGCATGGGGCTGGTGGGATGTCTGGGACTGATTCTGGACAGACTGATTGCATGGGTGGAAAGGAAGATGAAGGCCCGTTGGGGAGGTGGCGAGGCATGAGGGAAAAGGGGGAAGTGGCAAGGGAAGAAGTTAAAATCCGTATCCGGGGCGTGGAAAGAACCTTTCACGAGAAAGAAGGGGACAACCAGGCCCTGGATCCGGTGGATCTGGATATCCGGAAAGGGGAATTCTTCTGTCTTCTGGGCCCCAATGGTTGTGGGAAAACCACGCTTTTGCATCTGATCGCCGGATTTGACAACCCGAGCAGGGGCCTTATCGAGATGGACGGCAGGGTCGTTGTGGAGCCTGCTTCCCGATGTGTGATGATCTTTCAGAATTACGGCCTCTTTCCCTGGCGCACTGTGCTGGACAATGTGGCCTATGGCCTGGAGGTGCGGGGAGTTGGAAAAAAAGAGCGTCAGGAAAAGGCGCGTAATGTTTTGCACATGGTAGGGCTTGGAGATGTGGCGGGGCGTTATCCCCGCACCCTGTCCGGTGGGATGCAGCAGAGGGCGGCCATTGCCCGCGCCCTTGCCGTGGAACCGGAGGTACTGCTCATGGACGAACCCTTTGCCGCGCTGGATGCCATGACCCGGTCTGGAATGCAGCGGGAGCTTTTGCGGATCTGGCGGGAAAGTGGGTGTACCATCGTTTTTGTCACCCATGATCTGGATGAGGCTCTGCTTCTGGCCGACAGGATTGCCATCATGACGGCCCATCCGGGCAGTATAAGGGAGATTGTGCCCATTGACGTCCAGTGGCCAAGGAGCATGGCGGATTCTGCCTACCTGGAATTCAGGGGAAAAATTCAGAAAGCCATGGGGCTTTTGTAGTCTTTTTGATTTTGCGCAGAGCCAAAGATACATTTTATCATTGTATTTTTATTTAAGATCTTGGAGATTTGCAGAGAATAAAGGGCGCTTGCCCCCTGCAAGCAGGCATCCCCAGAGGAAGGAGAACTGATGAGATCCTTTGCATTTTGCAATCCCGTTCACATTGTTTTTGGCAAGGGTAAGATTGCAGAGCTGGACCGGCTGATCCCGGAGGACGCCTTTGTGCTTGTTCTCATGGGGGGAGGTTCGGTGAAGAAAAACGGGGTGTATGACCAGGTTGTCCAGGCGTTGAAATCCCGGAAGCGGGAGGACTTCTGGGGTATAGAGGCCAACCCGGATTACGATACATGCATGAGGGCTGTGGAAAGGATCCGCAGTGAAAAAATGAATTTTGTCCTTGCTGTAGGGGGCGGGTCCGTTGTGGATGCGGCAAAATTTATCGTGGCTGCGGCTTGCTATGAGGATGGGGACCCTTGGGATATTGTGACGGGAAAGGGTCGGATAAAAGCCGCCCTGTCCTTTGGAGCGGTGCTGACCCTGGCGGCGACGGGGTCGGAGATGAATGCAGGGTCGGTTATTTCCAGGCGCTCCATAGGAGCCAAGCTTCCCTTTTCCTCGGATAAGGTTTTTCCGAAGTTTTCCATCCTGGATCCGGAAACCACCTACTCTCTTCCGGCTCACATCAGTGCCTGTGGCGTGGTGGATGCTTATGTGCATGTCTTGGAACAGTACCTTTCCCATGACCTGCCAGCACCTTTGCAGGATCGCCAGGCAGAGGCGATTTTATTGACCTTGCTGGAAGAAGGTCCCAAGGTATTGGAAAGTCCTGAAGATTATCATGTCCGGGCCAATATCATGTGGTGCGCAACCCAGGCCCTGAACGGTCTGATTGGTTGTGGTGTTTTGCAGGATTGGGCCACCCACATGATCGGTCACGAGTTGACCGCAGCTTTTGGGATTGCCCATGCCGAATCTCTGGCCGTGGTGCTTCCGGCCCTTCTCCGGGAGCGGAGGGAGAAAAAAGAAGCCAAGCTTGTGCAGTATGGGAGGCGTGTATTGGGCGTTGGAGAGGCAGAAGATGTGGCTGAAGCCGCTGTGGCTGCAACGGAAGTTTTTTTCAGAAAAATGGGGCTGGGCACCCGACTTTCGGATTATGGAATCCCGGCGGAGGCGACGTTCATGCTTGGGGATATTCTGGATAACCGGGGATTTCGCCTTGGAGAAGATCGGGCCGTGAATGGGGTGATGATTCAGAAGATTCTTGGCAGGGCGGCGGAACCCTGGAACTGAGGTTGTTTCAGCGGTATCGGATATAGCGGTCAATGGCGGGTTTGAGAGGGTCTGGATCCGTATGCTCAAACCCGCATCTTTTAAGAATACGACCGGATGCGAGGTTGCCCCTTGCGATTCTTGCCCGGATGAAGCGGACTTCCGGGTGCAGGAAAGCCCAGTCCACCAGAGCCAGGGCTGCTTCCGTGGCAAGTCCCTGGCCGCGCCAGGGATCCATCAGGGCATAACCGATTTCCACTCCGCCCTGAATGTCCGGCGGCTCGAGAAAACCGGTGCTCAGGATGAGAACATCTGACAAGGCCCTTCGTAGGATGCCGTACCAGAGAAACCAGCCTGTTTTTTCTGGGTGCAGGAAAATTTGCTCCCGAAACCAGGGTTTCAGGGGAATGAGGCTGGGAGGGGGCCATCCTTCGGGGATTTCAGCGTCCAGCATTGTGGAGAGCACCGTATATCTTTGCGTTTCCGCTTCAAGAAGTTGAGGGCTGACCGCAACAAGACGCAACCTGGGTGTTTCAATCTGAAGGCAGGGTTGTTGATTCACAAAGAGGTCGCCTTTTTCAGAATCTCCATCATTTTCTCTTTCGAAGGAAGTCCAACAAAAGGAGCCATGCCCGGAGCCACAAAGGTGGGAGCCATGCGGATATTGCGTTCCGCAGCCTCAATGGCTGCTGTGCGCAGGCGGGATTCAAAGCGACCGCTGTCTATGGCCTTATCCATGGCGTCGGGGTCGAGGTTGTGTTTTCGGGCAATTTCCCGGAGAACTTCAGGATTGGCGATGTTTTGATTTTTTTCGAACAAGGCCTCAAAAACGCTTTTGTGAAAGGCTTCAAAGCAGGCGGCATCCCGTGCAAATTCTGCTGCGCGTATGGCACGCCCGGAATTCACCATTCTGCTGTTTTCACAAAAGGAAATTCCGTACGCTTGACCTTTGTGATTCATTTTACGGATAAAAGCCTGGACATCGAGGCCAGGATATTTTTCCTGAAGTTGTATCCCGGCCGGAGGGATTTCCGGGTGAAGCTCCATAGGAATCCAGAGAGGATCGATGTGAAGGTTTTTGGCAAGAGTTTCCACCATGGCTTTGGCCAGGTAACAATAGGGACAGGCAAAATCTGAAAAAATGCGAAGGGAAGCAAGCATGCTGTCTCCTTAGAGAAATACGGGTTGAACATCAGCATAGCGATTTTCAGGGGGAGCAGCAAGAAGGTGAACAAGGATCATGTTTCTGCGGGGTGATTTTTTCGAAGAGCAAAAAAACCTATAAGGAGAATCAGCAGATTCACAGCATACCCGATCATCGCGGAACACAGCAGTATGAGCATGTTGAGGATGGAAAAAAAGATCCAAGAAAGGCCTTGGTCCATATGGGTTTCCATAAGGGCGATATCAAAGGGAATGAAGAGGGCTCTGGGAAAAAAGACGAGAAAAAAAGCAAGGTCGGCAAAGGTGAGTATGAGTGTTGCCCGGATGGCCCAGTTTTTACGATTCCATACGGCCCGCCAGAGGATAAGAAAGGGCAGGGTGGTGAGAATGTGCTTGATTCCCAGAAGGGGAGCCTCAATGAGGGGATTGGCAAAGAGCCAGAAAAGCGCCTTGAGAAGAAGGAGCAGGCCCAGCAGCCAGAAGGATGCGGGGTATTCCGGGTAAAGACGGGTATGGGCGGGTTTCACGAGGGCTCCTTGCTTTTTGAACGTGTGGAATGTGAGTTTTTTTTTGGGCATATGTGCAAGCAAAAAAGGTATGGATTTATCCGATTTTATTCGGATCAAGAATATAAAAGGCCAGGCTTCATGTAAAGTCTTTGACGTTCAGAAACGTATTATAGCAGAGTTTTGTTCTTGTTGCCTTAAAGATGTGATGTTTGACTTCCCCGGATAAAATAAAGGAGGGACCGATGAGGGGCTGGTGCGGCAGGATTCTGGATATTGATCTTACAGGAAAAACCCTCGAACCGAAAGCCCTGAATGCCGGGGATGCGGAAAAGTTCATTGGGGGGAGGGGGCTGAACGACAAAGTTCTTTTTGATCGCATTCCGCCGGGGTGCGACCCCCTGGGCCCGGAGAATGTTCTTTGCTTTGCACCGGGTCCCCTTTCCGGAACTGTGCTGAGCCTGACCAGTCGCGTGGAGGTGAGTACCCTTTCTCCCTACAGCGGTATTCTGGGAGACGGCAATGCGGGCGAGCGTCTGGCCCATGTGATGAAGCTTGCGGGCTGGGATCAGATTGTTTTTACGGGCCGGTCTGAAAGCCCGACCTATCTTCTCGTGGAAGAGGATCGTGTGCGGCTTGTTCCCTGTCCGGAACATTGGGGCTCAGATACCTGGGCCTTCACCGAGGCCATGCGGGAGCGGCATGGCAGGGATGTGAGTGTGGCCTGTATCGGCCAGGCCGGGGAGTGCCTGGTGCGGTTTGCTTCGGTGATTGTGGATAAGTATGCCTCCGCAGCCAGGGGGGCCGGGGCGGTGATGGGATCGAAAAATTTAAAGGGCCTTGTGGTGAAGGGTGGAAAGAAGGTGGCCCTGGCAGACCCCGAAACCTTTAAGGCCCTGGCGAGAGAGGATCGGGATTTTTTCAAAAACGATCCCTTCCAGAAGGGAGTGGCTTCCTGTATCGGCTCCCATCACGGTATTTTGAACTGGTATCCGGGTTTTCGGAATTATGAAGCTTTCTGGAACAGGGATCAGATTCCCGAAGCCATACGGCCCGAAGCCTTTAAGCAGTATGAGGTGCGGCGCACGGGATGCCGCAACTGCACGGTGCAGTGCAAAAACCGCTTTGAGATTCCCACAGGTCCAAGGGCGGGAGAGCAGGGGGAGGCCATGGAATATGAATGCGTCTTCTGCCTTGGCACCAACTGCGGCATCACCGATCCTGTGGTGATCATGGAAATGGAGAATCTTTGCGATCGTTACGGTATGGACGTCATTGCCGCAGGCAACACCCTGGCCATGATCAAAGATCTTTTCAACATGGGAGAAATTACCCTGGAGGATACGGGAGGACTGGATCTTTCCTGGGAAAATGCGACGGATCAGGTGGAACTGTTGCACAGAACAGCCCTCCGCCAGGGTTTTGGTAACATTGTGGCGGAAGGACTCTACCTTGCGGCCAAAATCCTTGGGAAAAGGGCCATGGATGTCTGTTATCACGTGAAGGGACTTTCCCGAGGGCCTTATAAATCCGGCATGTTTGCCCTGGCCCATGCCACCAGCACCCGGGGGGCGGATCATCTTCGGGGCCGTAGCTGGGCCTATGGAGAAAATGATGGTGATCTTTTCAAGAGGCTGAAGGCCGCAGGGAAGCTGCCTGCGGACATGGATGTGAATCCTGTTTCCGCCCTTATCGTATCGGAAAGGGCCTGTACTCTGGCGGACTGTATCGGGCGATGCAAGGGAGCTGTCAATTCCTGGAGCTGCGCTCTTCCCCTTGTGAACCACTATCCACTCATGGAAGGTCTGGCCCGGCTCATGACGGCGGCAACGGGTCTTGTTTTCACCGAGGCCAGGCTTTCGGAAGTGGCGGATCGGGTTTACCTCCTGGAAAAGGCCTTTAATGCGAGGTTCGGAACCCGACGGGAGCATGACCGTCTGGTGTTGCACAAGGATCTTTTGGGAACCCCGGAAGCAGCGGAGGAATATGAGAAACATGAGGCCATGCTGACGGAGTATTACAAAGCTTCGGGTCAGGATCTTGTAACGGGAATTCCTACCCGTAAAAGACTGGAAGCCCTGGCCCTTGGTTTTGTCGCAGATGTCCTGGAAAAAGAGCTGCCCGTATCTTTCTGGGATGGGCCTGAGCCTTGGCCTTTGACGGCCTATCCTGTGGGACAGAAAAGGGCGTAGTTTTTTGCCATATATAATGATGGAAGACCTTCCTTTGCCGGGGGCATGAAAAAACGAGAGGTCCGGCGCCGGAAAAACAGGCAGGATTTCCGGTGTCAGACGGATTTATGGTGTAGGGGTGGTTTTGTTGTCGAAATAAAAGCTTTGTTTTAAGCGGGTTAAGAAAAAAATAAAAAGAGATGAAAAAAGTCGTTGACACCCACAGAGCAAATGGGTAGTTTGCGCCTCGTTGCTTACGGCGACAGATCGAAAAGCGTAGCTGAAAAAATAAG
>NZ_JAVETM010000074.1:0-8178 GCF_034006065.1 Desulfobotulus sp.
AGTTCCGGAGCCGGGCAAAGGGCTTCGGAAAAAACCTCTTCCCCGCCTGCTGCGGAATCCTTTGAAAGCGAGACTCTGAGTCAGGATGACATTGAGGCGCTGCTTTCCGGTGCAGATCTTTCTCCAAAAAAAGCGCCTTCCCCACCTGCTGCGGAACCCTTTGAAAGCGAGACTCTGAGTCAGGATGACATTGAGGCGCTGCTTTCCGGTGCAGATCTTTCTCCCAAAAAAGCGCCTTCCCCGCCTGCTGCGGAATCCTTTGAAAGCGAAACCCTGAGCCAGGATGACATTGAGGCGCTGCTTTCCGGTGCAGGTTCTTCCCCTGAAAAAGCACCTTCCCCGCCCGCTGCGGAACCCTTTGAAAGCGAGACCCTGAGCCAGGATGACATTGAGGCCCTGCTTTCCGGTGCAGGTTCTTCCCCTGAAAAAGCGCCTTCCCCGCCTGCTGCGGAATCCTTTGAAAGCGAGACCCTGAGCCAGGATGACATTGAGGCCCTGCTTTCCGGTGCAGGTCCTTCCCCTGAAAAAGCGCCTTCCCCACCTGCTGCGGAACCCTTTGAAAGCGAGACCCTGAGTCAGGATGACATTGAGGCGCTGCTTTCCGGTGCAGGTTCTTCCCCTGAAAAAGCGCCTTCCCCGCCCGCTGCCCCGGCATCGGAGTCTTTTGCTTCAGGCGTTTTAAGCCAGGATGACATCGAGGCCTTGCTGGCCGGAACCGGGGAAATCCCAGAATCTTCTCCTGCTTCCAAGGCTGGGGCGAATGGAGAAGAGCATGTCCCCTTGGGGGTTTCCCAGGAGGAAATTGACCGCCTTCTGGGCGTGCTTCCGGATCCGCCCACGGCAGATCCGGCTGCTCCGGACCTTCCCCCCTATGAAACAACGCCAGGCTCCAATCTGTTAAGCCAGGATTATCTGGACGCGCTTCTTGCCGCAGACCAGGCCAGAAAAGCCGCAGACCCGGGACCTCCCGCCTTAAAATCCCCTGAAAAAGCACAGGTCCAGGCTTCCCGTGAAAAAATAGAAGAGGATTTCATCCTGCAGGATGACATTGATCGTCTGCTGGCGGGTGGTTCGGATGTTGGGGGAGGGGATCCACTGATTTCCCAGGAAGACATCCAGAAACTTCTGGAGGATGCGGAGACCGGAACACCTGAAAAGGCGGGGGCTCCGGCCAAAGGGGCGAGAGAGGATGAGGCCCTGGATCTGATCACCCAGGAAGATCTGGAACGCCTCATGCAGGATGTGGGCACGGAAGAGCCTTCGGCTCCAGCTTCGACACCGGCTCCGGAGCCTTTTGTTGAAGGAAAAGCGGTTCTGACCCAGGAAGATCTGGACGCTCTGCTGCAGAGTACGGAAGAGGTTTTTCCGGAAACAGGGGAAGAAGAGCTTTTCCCGGCCTCTGGGCCCGAGGCAGAAGCGCCAGTGTCGCCTCCTGTGCCTGAGGCGGTTCTGGCAGAGGATGAAGACCGGGTGGTGCTGGTGGCAAATAACGGCAAAGCCCGGCCCAGAACCAAAGATCGGAAAAAATGGTTCTTTTCCCTGGCAGCGGGCCTTGCGGCGCTGATGCTGGCAGGGGGCGGCGCGTTCTGGTTTTTCCGGAGCCCTGAGGATTTACCTGAAATTCCTGAACTGGTGGAAGCGCCCGCCCCTGTTATGCCGGTTGCAGAAACTCCCGCAGGTCCGGCCTTTGTGTCCCTGCCCATGCCTGGTTTTCTCGTGCCCTCTTCTCCCGGTGTTTCCCATACCACCTATCTCATGGCGGACCTTTCCCTGGATCTGGCACCTGAAGCGGCGGAGCGTCTGGGCAGGGAAACAGCCCGTTTCCGGGATGTGGTGTTCAGAACCCTGAAAAAAACCGTGGATGCGTCCAAGGGTACGGAAATTACCGAGGAAAACTTGCAAAAGGATTTGATTGATGCTCTAAATGATGCATTAAAAGACAGGGCTGTGCTGCGGGTGGTGTTTACGCAGTTTTCCATGGGATGAAAAAAGGCTGTAAAGGAGGGGGCGATGACAACCATACCCAATCTCAACCTTGTGGTGCAGCAGGGTGGTGCGGTTCGGGAAGCCCATAACCTGAAAGCCCAGCCCTATGACAGCGCCCAGGCGGCCCAGAGTGTGCAGCCCGAACGGGAAGCGCAGCGGCGGGAGCAGGTACAGCTCAGTGAGGAAGCCTCCCTGCGGGCAGGTAAAGACGGAAAAAAGGACAAGGAGCAGGAAGGCCGCAGCCCGGACAGAAAAGCGCAGAAAGAGGCGGACTCTATGCCGGACGGGGAAACCCCCGATGGTCGGGGTCGTCTTCTGGATACACGGGCTTAAAAAGATTTTTTTTCCATGAGGATGCTATGTGAATACGCTTTTGTATTGGGTGGCCATTCCCATGCTGGCCAATATCCTTTTGATCCTTTTTGTGGTTGTTTCCCTGCGCCGTCTGGCCCGTCGTCTGGAAGAAGACGCCGTAGCCGGAGCTGTGGAGCGGGTTCTCGCCACCCTGACGCCCCTGGTGGCCCAGGCAAGGGAGCTTTCCCAGACCTTTGACGCGCAGTTGCGGGAAAAACAGCGCCTCATTCAGACCCTGAATGAAAGCCTGGACCGCAGGGCCACGGCTCTGACCCTTCTTGTGAACCGCACGGAAGCCACACTGAAGTCCGGAGAAAATCAGCGTCTCACCCCGGAATCCCTGGATCTGCAGGAAGCGGTGCTGGATCTTGCGGCCCAGGGAAAGGATACGGATCGCATTGCCCGGCAGCTGGCTGTGAGTCCTGGCGAGGTCAGCCTGATTCTGGAGCTGAAACGCAAGCTGGATGCCCTTTCTGCCGGAGGACGTTGACTCCGGAAAGGGATTTTTCGTGTCTTTTTCCTTTCCCCTCTCATCCCTTCCGCTTTCCCAGGATCGGGTTCGCATGGAAGCCCTTCTCAAGCCCGGTTCCCGTCACAGCGCGAAGGTGACGGCGGCCCTGGCTGACGGTCGGGTGCGTCTTTTTTTCGCCGGTCAGAGCCTGCTTCTGCGTCCGGAAAAACCCCTTGCAACGGGAAGCCTTGTGGAGCTCCGGGTACATGCGGGGCCCAAGGGCGCGATCCTCGAAATTGTGCCTGAAGGGACAAAGGGCCTGGAAGGCAAAGCCCAGGAGAGAATCCAGAATCCTGTTTTTCATTCCGCCCCCTCTTCCCCTTTGTCCGGGAGTCAGACCGGAGGCAGCCTGCACCGACTTTTTAAACTGCTTTCAGACCTTGCACCCTCCGGGCTTTCGGGTTCCGGATCCGGGGCAAGGTCCGGTATGGCTTTAATGCCCTTTTTATCCCTGGCTGCGGAACCTGAAGACAACCTGCCCCTTTTACGGGGGCTTGTCCGGGCGTTTCTGCAGGAGCCTTCCAGGGAAGGCTTCAACCAGTTCCGGGGAGAGGGGACTCTGCTTCCAAAAGAAGGAGATCCCCATCCTTCCCTTGCCCTTCTTGTCAAAGAAGAGGGCGGAAAAGAGGGGCTGGATCTTCTCCAGGAGTTTCGGGAAAATCTTGCCAGAACCTTTCTGGATCAGGGTCGCATGACCTTACCCCTGCCCCTGGGATTGGATGGTTTTTTCAGCTTGGGTCGGCTGTTTCTGGATCTGGGAGATCCGGGCGGAGGATCGCGGGAATCGCGTATCCTGCGGGCGGGAATCCGGCTGGACCTTGAAACCTTGGGCCGTGTGCGGGCGGATGCTCTTCTCCTGGGAAAGGAGCTGCAACTGGGGTTTGCCGCAGAGGAAGCAGGAGTACTGGCCCTGTTTGAAGAGGGGATGCCGGAACTTGTCCGGCGTCTTGAAGGGCTGGGATTCCGGGTACTGCCCGTACGGTATGAGATTTTCAGGGAAGGGGCCTGGGAAGAAGAGGGGGCGGATACGAACAGCAAAGGTGATTGGGAGGTGATTGCCTGAGGGATTGGGCATTTGCCGCTCTGAGAAAAAGGGAGACGAGGGGTGGCTGAAAGGAAAAAGCAAAGTGCAGGAGGCCCGAAAAAGGCCGTGGCCCTGCGTTACAAGGCGCTGGAGGACGCAGCACCCCGGGTACTGGCCAAGGGACGGGGAAGCCTTGCGGAACGGATCCTTGCCATTGCACAAGCCCATGGCATTCCTGTGAAGGAGGACAGGGATCTTGTTACTCTGTTGGAAGCCCTGGATGTGGGAAAGGAGATCCCGCCGGAGCTCTACCAGGTAGTGGCGGAGCTTCTGGCCTTTGTGTACAGAACGGGAAAGCGGGGGGATTCCCTGAAACCCTGAAAAAGGATTTTTCGTTTTAAGGGAGGCGCTGCAGGGCCTGGGTGGCTTCCACCTCAAGGTCCGTGTCCCTTCCTGTGATCTGGGCCTGGGTATAGGCTTGGCGGGCTTCCTGACGGCGGTCCATTTTTTCAAGAATTTCGCCCTTGAGTATCCAGGCGCTGGCATCCTGGGGATAGGCTTCGAGAAGTCTGTCCACAGAGGCCAGGGCGAAAGGGAGGTTGCCCATGGCCATGTGGGTCATGGCCTGACCGCGGATGGCCGGAGCATGGCGGGGCTCATGGCGCAGGGCGCGGGCGTAGTGGCGTAAGGCCGCATCGTAGTCTTTCAGATTAAAATACACCCACCCGAGGTTGGAAAAGGCATAGTGAGGCGTGGCGTAGAGCAGGTCTTCGCTGAGGGGTTTCAGTACGCCGATGGCTGCGTTCCAGTCTTCCATCACAATGTAGGCTGTGGCCAGATTGTTCTGTGCAGGGCCGTAATCATCGCGAAGCTGCATGGCTTTCCGGAAGTGGGGGACGGCCAGATCCGGTTTTTCCATGGCAAGGTAGGTAAGGCCCAGGTTGTTCTGCAGGTAGGGGTCTTTGGGGTTGAGCTGTTCGGCGCGCAGAAATTCATTGAGGGCGCGGGCGTAGGATCCCTGCATGAGATAGGCTTCTCCCAGATCCCGCACCGCACGGGCCTCGTCCATGCGCGCGGTGCGATGACCTGCGCAGCCGATGAAGAGCGTGAGGGTCAGCACCAGGGCAAGGAGGATCTTTACAGAAAAGACCGGTCTGCCCTGGGGTGCGGGCAGGGTGGCAGGACGGGATGGGGAAGCTTGCCGCATGGTTGTCATGGCTTTCCAAAGGGGGCCTTAGCCCCCTTTTTTCTTTCGGGGTTAACGCAAAGAAAGTCCCAGGTTTCTGGCAATGGCGTCCGATGTCTGTTCCACAAAGGCCTGGAAAGCTTCTCCGGAGAGGGGTTTTCCTGGGGCGGGAACTTCCTTCAGTCCTTCGGGACGGATGAAATGCGGTGCATTGCGCAGCTCTGGCCTGGGCTGAATCTGATATTCCTCGGGCATGCGGTCTTCAAAATACATTTCCTGGAATCCGGAGAATTTCAGGGCATGGGCCGTGGAATCAATGATGGCGGTTTCATGGGGGCTCACAAAGCCCGCCTTTTTTGCCCGAGCAAGACCGGCGAGGGTTTCTCCGCCGTGGGTACAGGCGATGTGTCCGTTGCGGTTGGCCAGAAGCTGGGCATCCATGATTTCCTGTTCCGGTACGGAGACAAAAAAGACATTCTGGCGGCCGGAGCGTTCATTGTACTGCCGGACAAGGGAGATCACTCTGGGCATGGACACAGGATTGCCGATCATGGCCGCCTGGGCTACGCTGGGTTTTACGGTCATGGGAACAAAATGACGTTTTTCCGCATCCGGTTCCAGGTAATAGCGGTACACGGGATTGGCGTGGTCGGACTGTACGCCAAGGATCCTGGGCAGGTCTGTGATGATGCCCGCACTGTGGAATTTGAGGAAGCCCGCCATGACCGCCGTGATGTTGCCCGCATTGCCGATGGGCACCACCACCACCTTATCCTTCATGTCAAATTCCAGGTCCTGGGCGATCTCATAGGAGTAGGATTCCTGGCCAAGAATGCGCCAGGCATTCTTGGAGTTGAGGAGAGCCACATTGTATTTTTCAGACAGGGCTTCCACCACCTTCATGCAATCATCAAACACGCCGGGAACTTCAAAGACGCAGGCTCCGCTTCCCAGGGGCTGGGAAAGCTGCTGGGGAGTTACCTTGCCGTGGGGCAGAAGAACGGCGGATTTCACCAGGGGCTGGAGATAGCTGGCGTAAAGGGCTGCTGCCGCACTGGTGTCGCCTGTGGAGGCGCAGACAGCGAGGACATTGTCCACCTTACCGGTTTTCACCAGGTAATGGATGTAGGAAAGGGCGCTGGCCATGCCCCGATCCTTGAAGGAAGCGCTGGGATTCTGACCATCGTTTTTGTAGAAAAAGCGGAGGCCGATTTCCTTTTTCAGCCTTTCATTGGCTTCCACCATGGGCGTATGTCCCTCACCCAGATAGAGGATGGCATCCAGAGGAATCACAGGGCCAATGAACTCATGGAAGCGGTAGATGCCTTTCAGGGCCGGGATTTTCAGCATACGGCGATAATCGAGGATTTCCCGCCAGGTTTCTCCGGAAAGACCTTTGAGGCGGTTTTTTTCCATATCCTGGAGCAGCAGTACTTCTCCGCAGGCCGGGCAGGTATAAAGGAGCTGTTCAATGCCAAAGGTTTCGGCGCAGCCCAGGCAGTGGTAGCGCATTTCGCCCGAAGGCGTGGGAAGGATGTGGCTGCGGATATGTTCAGGGAATTTTTCAGGTGTCACGGGTAATTCTCCCTTAAGGGCGTTTGATTCCGGGTTTGATTGTGGTTTTACGGCCTAGGGCTTTATTTTTTCCATTCCACCCATATAGGGCCGCAGGGCTTGGGGGATGCGTACGCTGCCATCGGCCTCCTGAAAGTTTTCCAGGATGGCGGCAAAGGTGCGGCCCACGGCCAGGCCGGAGCCATTGAGGGTGTGGACCAGCTCTGTTCCTTTTTTCCCTTTGCGTTTAAAGCGGATATTGGCCCGTCTGGCCTGGAAATCTTCGAAATTGCTGCAGGAGGAGATTTCTCTGTAGGCATTCTGGCCAGGCATCCACACTTCTATGTCATAGGTTTTGGCGGAGGAAAAACCGAGATCTCCGGTGCAGAGGGTGACCACCCGGTAGGGCAGTTCCAGGCGTTTGAGAATGGTTTCCGCCTGGAGTAGGAGGCTTTCCAGCTCTGCGTAGGAGTTTTCCGGGAGGGCGAATTTCACAAGCTCCACCTTGTTGAACTGGTGCAGCCGGATGAGTCCGCGGGTATCCTTTCCGTAGGAACCCGCCTCGGAACGGAAGCAGGGGGTATAGGCCGTGTAGTAAAGGGGCAGGTCTTCTTCCTGAAGAACTTCATCGCTGTGGATGTTGGTGACGGGAACCTCGGCTGTGGGAATGAGGAAATAATCCTGACCTTCCAGTTTAAAGAGGTCGGCTTCGAATTTGGGAAGCTGGCCTGTGCCGGTCATGGCTTTGCGGTTGACGAGAAAGGGCGGCAGCACTTCCCTGTAACCGTGTTCTTCCGTATGGATATCCAGCATGAAATTGATGAGGGCGCGCTCCAGGCGGCTTCCGGCGCCAAGGTAGAGGGCAAAGCGTGCGCCGGTCATGCGGGCGGGGCGTTCAAAATCAAGAATGCCCAGCGTTTCTCCCAGATCCCAGTGCGCCCTGGGGGTGAAGTCAAAGGTGGGAGGCTGGCCTACGGTTTTTTCCAGGCGGTTCTGGGAATCATCCCTGCCTTCGGGAACGGAAGGGTGGGGCAGGTTGGGGATGGCCATGAGCATCTGCTCCAGTTTTTCCTCAACCTCGGAAAGATCCTTTTCCAAGTCTTTGATGGCGCTGGAGGTATCGCGCATGCGCAGGATTTTATCCTCTGCATTTTCCCCGGCTTTTTTGAGTCGTGCGATATCCTCTGAAACCGTGTTGCGTTCACAGCGCAGGGTTTCGAGCAGAAGCAGGATTTCCCGGCGTCTTTTTTCGGTTTCACTGAAGGAATCGAGGGTGGATTCGGCCCCTCTTCTGGCGAGGCCGGAGCGCACTTCGGACAAATTTTGGCGTACAAACTTGATTTCCAGCATCTTGGCCTTTATATTAAATCGATTTTTTATGGTTTTCAGGGTAAGAAGGGCCTGAAAGGAAACGCCGTATGGAATTCTGCATAGGCTTCCGTAACGGCGGGGTACTCTTTTAAGAAAAGCGCTTGAAAAATTATCACAGGGGCAGGGATGCGTCAACCTTCCCGGAAGACAGCTTTTTCTGCCACAGGAGAAACGGAGTGGAGTCCACGATGG
>NZ_JAVETM010000029.1:0-45844 GCF_034006065.1 Desulfobotulus sp.
GGGAAAGGGCATGACAAGATCGGCCTTGACCGGTGCCTCCAGGGCTAAAGCCCTGCCGTGGGCCTTGCGGGTTTCATAGACATTCTTTTCAAAGATGGTGGAATCCGGCCGGGCGAAATAAATGTATTCGAAAATGCAGAAATGTCTTTTGGGTGCGGGATGGGGATTGAAGGAGCGGATGCCGTCCTCATGGATGATGACAATCTCACCGGGATCCAGCTCCCGGATGAACTCTGCCTGCACGAGATCCAGCGCACAGGTTTCCGAGGCCAGCACATAGCGGCCGTTGAGTTTTCCGAGACATAAGGGCCTGAAGCCGTTGGGATCTTTCATGCCGATGAGCTCTCCGTGGCTGGTGGCGGCCACAAAGGCGTAGGCCCCTTCCAGCCCCAAGGCCGTGCGGCACAGGGCCTCTTCCAGGGTGGCATTTTTCAGGTTTTTGATGAAAAGATGGATGGCAATTTCCGAGTCCATGGTGGTCTGAAAGATGGAACCCTCATCCTCCAGTTCCCGTTTCAGGATATGGGCATTGACGAGGTTGCCGTTGTGGGCAAGGGCATACTGCCTGCCCTTGTGCTGCACCACAAAGGGCTGGGCGTTCACCAGGTGGGAGCCGCCCGTGGTGGAGTAGCGTACATGGCCGATGCCCGTGCCACCGCCAAGGGTGAGGATGTCCTGTTTTTCAAAGATGTCCGGAACCAGCCCCATGCCCTTGTGACAGAGGATGGTTTTATCCCGGCTGACGGCGATGCCGCCGCTTTCCTGGCCCCTGTGCTGCAGGGCGTAGAGTCCGAAATAACAGAGCTGGGCGGCATCCGGATGCTGATGAACACCGAAGATTCCACAGGCTTCCTTTGGGCGATGGCAGGTCATGGCGTTTTTCCTTAGTGGTATCGTGCCTTATTTGGGTTTGAATTTTTCTGAAATTATACCCTCACCCCAACCCTCTCCCAGAGGGAGAGGGGGCCTTGAGGATGGCTGTTTTTCTTCCTTCCCATTGGGAGAGGGGGATTAAGAATGGTATTCCTGCAGGCTGCGGACATCCGGCGCACCCTGCTGCAAGACCGTCACGGCATGGCGGATGGATCGGGCTCCCGCCATGGTGGTGGTGTAGGGTACCTTGAACTGGAGGGCCGCCCTGCGGATCTGGTAGCCGTCCTCCTGAATGCGGGTGTCGTTGCTGGCCGTGTTCACAATGAGCTGGATTTCTCCGTTTTTAATGGCGTCCACCACATGGGGTCGGCCGATGGAAACCTTTTTGATCATGCGGTTTTCCACGCCATTTTCCTTAAACCAGGCAGAGGTTCCACGGGTGGCGGTAATGGAAAAGCCCAAAGAGGCAAACTCTTTGGCAAGTTTTAAAGCCGCAGGCTTGTCCGCATCCTTCACACTGATGAAGACGCAGCCCGAAGAGGGAATTTTCTGACCCACACCGAACATGGCCTTGGCAAAGGCCATGCCGAGATCCCTGTCCATCCCCATGACCTCGCCCGTGGATTTCATTTCAGGGCCGAGCAGGGTGTCCACCTCGGGGAAGCGGTCAAAGGGCAGCACCACTTCCTTCACGGAATAATGAAGGGGAATCACCTCTTTTGTGAAGCCCATATCGATAAGTTTTTCTCCCAGCATCACCCGTGTGGCGAGTTTGGCCAGGGGAATGCCCGTGGCCTTGCTCACAAAGGGAATGGTGCGCGAAGCCCTGGGATTCACCTCCAGTACGTAGAGGGTGTTTTCCTGAATGGCGTACTGCACGTTCATGAGGCCCACCACCTTCAGCTCTTTTGCCATGGCCTTGGTGGCAAGGGTCACTTCTTCGATCATGGCGGCGCTGATGCTGTAGGGCGGCAGGACACAGGCCGAGTCTCCGGAATGTACGCCCGCTTCCTCGATATGTTCCATGATGCCGCCAATTACCGTGGTTTCGCCGTCGCTGATGGCATCCACATCCAGCTCCACCGCATCGGAGACAAATTTGTCGATGAGTACGGGGTGGCCGGGGGAGGCCTCCATGGCAAGGCGGGTAAAGGAAATCAGGGCCTCATCGTCATACACGATTTTCATGGCCCTGCCACCCAGCACATAGGAAGGCCGCACCACCACGGGATAGCCGATGGTATGGGCCACCTTCAGGGCTCCTTCCACACTGGTGGCCGTGCCGTTGGGCGGCTGCCGCAGGCCGAGCTTGTGCAGCATGGCCTGGAAAAGCTCCCGGTCTTCGGCCCGGTCAATGCTTTCGGGCTGGGTGCCGAGGATGGGCACGCCTTCGGCATGGAGGGCCACGGAAAGGTTGAGCGGTGTCTGACCGCCGAACTGCACGATAACCCCGTCGGGTTTTTCCTTCTCAATGATGTGCAGCACGTCTTCCCGGGTGAGGGGTTCAAAATAGAGCTTGTCCGATGTGTCGTAATCCGTGGAAACGGTTTCCGGGTTGGAGTTCACCATGATGGATTCCACCCCAAGCTCCCTCAGGGCAAAGGCCGCATGGACACAGCAGTAATCGAACTCTATGCCCTGACCGATGCGGTTGGGACCGCCGCCGAGGATCATCACCTTCTTTTTTTCCGATACCCTGGCTTCGCACTCCTCTTCCCAGGTGGAATAGTAGTAGGGCGTGGCGGCCCGGAATTCCGCAGCACAGGTATCCACAAGCTTATACACGGGCGCAAGGTTCATGGCTTTGCGCCTTGCCGCAATGTCCTTTTCCTTCACTCCCGTCAGCCAGGCGATCTGTACGTCGGAAAAGCCCATTTCCTTGGTCTTTAAAAGAAACTCTCTGTCCATGGCGCTTCCCGCAGCCCGGATTTCTTCCTCAAAGGAGACCAGCTGGCGAATCTGATGGAGAAACCAGGGGTCGATGGCGGTCAGTTCATGGATGGCCTCCACGCTCATTTTCTGGCGGAAGGCTTCCCGGACGTAGAAGAGGCGGCGGGAATTGGGGGTGGCAAGCTTGTGGTAGAGTTCCGCCTGGGTGGGCTTTCTTCCTTCCAGATCCTCAATGTCCCGGCCATCGGCCCCAAGACCGAAGCGGCCGATTTCAAGGCTTCGCAGGGCTTTCTGCAGGGCTTCCTTAAAGGTGCGGCCAATGGACATGGTTTCGCCAACGCTCTTCATGGCCGTTGAGAGCACGTCCGGGCTTTCCGGGAATTTCTCGAAGGTCCAGCGGGGAATCTTCACCACGCAGTAATCGAGGGTGGGTTCAAAGGCGGCAAGGGTTTCGCCGGTGATGTCGTTTTTCAGCTCATCCAGGGTGTAGCCTACGGCGAGCTTGGCCGCGATCTTGGCAATGGGATAGCCCGTGGCCTTGGAGGCCAGGGCCGAGCTGCGGGACACCCTTGGGTTCATCTCCACGATGATCATGTCCCCGTTTTCCGGATTCACGGCAAACTGCACGTTGGAGCCGCCCGTATCCACGCCGATTTCCCGGATGATGGCAATGGCCGCATCCCGCATCACCTGATATTCCCGGTCGGACAGGGTCTGGGCCGGTGCCACGGTGATGGAGTCCCCCGTGTGTACGCCCATGGGGTCGATGTTTTCAATGGAGCAGATGATGACCACGTTGTCGGCCCTGTCCCGCACCACCTCCAGCTCGTATTCCTTCCATCCGAGAACGGATTCCTCCAGCATGACCTGGGTGATGTGGCTGGCATCCAGCCCGGCCTTGGCGATTCTTTCCAGCTCCTCCATGTGGTAGGCCACGCCCCCGCCCGTACCGCCCAGGGTGAAGCTCGGACGCACGATGATGGGAAAGCCGATTTCCTCTCCGATGCGGCGCACCTCATCCAGGGTGTGGGCAAAGCCGCTTCTGGGGATACGCAGCCCGATTTTGTTCATGGCATCCCGGAAGCGCTCCCGGTCTTCGGCCTTTTCAATGGCCTCTATGGAGGCACCGATCATCTCGACCTTGTATTTTTCGAGAACGCCCATGCGGGCAAGGCTTAAGGCCGTGTTGAGGCCTGTCTGTCCGCCCAGGGTGGGCAGAATGGCATCCGGTCTTTCCTTTTCGATGATGCGGGCCACGGTTTCCGGGGTTACGGGCTCGATATAAGTGCGATCCGCCGTTTCCGGGTCTGTCATGATGGTGGCGGGGTTGGAGTTTACCAGCACCACCTCGTAGCCTTCTTCCCGCAGAGCCTTGCAGGCCTGGGTGCCGGAGTAGTCAAATTCGCAGGCCTGGCTGATGATGATGGGGCCTGCGCCGATGATCATGATTTTATGGATATCCGTCCTTCTGGGCATGGAAGTCTTCTCCGTATTGATAAAAGGGGTCAGACCCCTTTTGTTAAACCCCTTTTTTCTTTTTTCCATTCCGCCACCATTTCAGAAAAATCCCTGAAGAGATAGTGGGCATCATGGGGGCCGGGGGCGGCTTCGGGGTGATACTGCACCGTAAAGACGGGAAGATGGTTGTGGCGGAAGCCTTCCAGGGTGCCGTCATTGAGGTTCACATGGGTGACGGTGACAAGGTCAGGGTCCAGGGTGGTAATATCCACGGCAAAGCCATGGTTCTGGCTGGTCACTTCCACCCGGCCCGTGGCCTCGTTGCGCACGGCCTGGTTGCCGCCCCTGTGGCCGAATTTCAGCTTGAAGGTTTTGCCTCCCATGGCAAGACCCAGAAGCTGGTTGCCAAGGCAGATGCCGAAGATGGGCTTGAAACCGAGAAGTTCCCGAATGGTTTCCACGGCATAGGTAACGGGCTCGGGGTCTCCGGGGCCGTTGGAAAGAAAGATGCCGTCCGGGTTCAGGGCCTTTACCGTGGCCGCAGGTGTGGCGGCGGGCAGTACCAGCACCTCAAAGCCTGCGGCCTCAAGGGAGCGCAGGATGTTGTACTTCACCCCAAAATCAAAGGCCACCACCGTATGGGCCCGGTTTTTCCGCCAGAGGGAGGCATCCGGTTTTTTGGAAGCGTCCACGGGAATGCGCCGTCCTTCCCGCCAGAAGTAGGGAATTTCGGTGGAAACTTCCCTGGCCAGATCCAGACCCGCCATGGAAGGCAGGGCTTTGGCGCGGGCCACCAGAAGGGCGGCATCGCTTTCCCGTGTGGAAATCACGGCCCGCATGGCTCCCTTTTCCCGCAGATGCCGGGTGAGGGCGCGGGTATCCAGCCCTTCAATGCCCATCACGCCCTGGGATTTCAGATAGGCGGCCAGAGAAGAGGTGGCGCGGTGGTTGCTGTAAAAATCCTGGTACTCCCTGACGATGAAAGCCGAAACCTGGATGCGGTCGGACTCCACATCTTCGGGGTTCACGCCGTAATTGCCCATGAGGGGATAGGTCATGGTGACCATCTGTCCCCTGTAAGAAGGGTCTGTGAGCACCTCCTGGTACCCGGTCATGCTGGTGTTGAACACCGCCTCGCCGCCCACTTCCCCCGCGCCGGTAAAACTCCGGCAGGAGAAGACGCGGCCGTCTTCCAGGGCGAGAATCGCTTTCATGGAACCCCCTTGCGTGGAAACGGCGCAGCTCTCCCGGACGGGAAAACGCGCCATTTTTTACAGGAAAAATATGTTCGGGTGGATGCGGTCATGCCGTAAATAAAAACCTGTGATAGTTAGCACCGGATCTTTTCCATGTAAAGCATGAAAATGTTTTTATCGAAAAAATATAAAAAACCAAAGGGATGAGGTCGGAAGGGCAGGCACGGGGGCCTGCTCCTACAAAACAGAGGCTGCACAATTCATTCGCAGGTGCAGATTGTGTCTGCCCTACCTGCTCCTTTATGGCGCTGAGGCCGGTCGTGAATATTGTCGTTAAGAACCTTAATGACCTTAAGGACTTTAAGGTCTTTAAGGTCTTTAAGGAAAGTGAGGGAAAAAGAGCATTGGGACACCCTCAAAACTACATTTTTGCAACTCAACAGGCTTGATAAAAATTGTGGGTAAAGCCCAGCCCAAAGGGAGAGGCAGGATCAGGCCAGAGGGACTGCGGGATGCAGATCCCAGACCCCGCAGGGACAGGCTCCGGCGCAGAACCCGCAGGCAATGCAGCGGTTGGCATCCACCTCATAGGCAAAGCCCCCGGCCTTTTCCTCTTTCCTTGCTATGGCTCCCCTGGGGCAGACCGCCACACAGATGCCGCAGTCCCGGCAGCTGCCGCAGGAAGCACACTGGGAACCGCAGCCGCCCAGCTCTTCTTTGGCCGGAACCCTGGGGTCAAAATATTCCAGATGCACCCGCTCCAGCTTGAGAATGTCCCGGGAGTCCATTTCCGGAAGCCGACCTGCGGCCATGTCGCAGATGGCCTGGGCCGCCTTCCGGCCCGCACCGATGGCATCGGTGATAAGGCCCTGGCCCACCATGTCGCCGATGGCAAAAATCCTCGGGTCTGTGGTCTGACCGTATTCATTGACCATAACCCGCCCCTTTTCCACCAGCACGCTTTCCGGCAGAAAATCCAGCACAGGCGCATCCCCGATGGCCGTGACGATGGTATCAGCGGGAATCAGCTCTCCGTCCTCCAGCAGCACGCCCTTTTTGGTGAAGGCCCGTGTAAAGCAGGGCCAGCGGAATACGGCTCCGGCCTTTTCCGCCTCATCCCGTTCCACGCCAAAGGCCGCAGGCTTCTGGATGTCGATGAGGAGAATGCTTTCCGCTCCCAGTCGTTTGGCTTCTGTGGCCACGTCACAGCCCACATTGCCCGCACCGATGATCACCACGTTTTTACCGGGACGGATGGCATCGGCCTTGGCCTTTTCCAGAAACTCCAGGGAAGAGATCTGACGCTCTCCGCCTTCTACGGGAAGCAGTCTCGGTCTGGATGCGCCCGTGGCAAGAATCACATAATCGTGATCCGCCCGGAGCCGCTCCACATCCTTGCGGGTGAGGGGCTGTTTGATGTGGATATGGGGAAGCACCGATGCAGCCCGCTCCAGCTCTTTATCCAGCACCTCCTTAGGGATACGGGACTCGGGAATCACCGAGCGCATCTTGCCGCCCAGCTCCTTGCTCTGATCCAGCACCACCACCTCATGACCTTTGGCCCGAAGCTGCCAGGCCACGGAAATGCCCGCAGGCCCCCCGCCGATGACGGCGATCTTCTTGCCGGAAAGGGCGGGAAAAACGGGCAGAATTGCGGCAATGGAAGCCCGGCCCAGGGGGCGAACATCCACAGGGGCCATGAGGGCACTTCCCCGCGTACAGGCTCCCATGCAGGGGTTGGGGCAGAGATAGCCGCAGACCGTGGCAGGGAAGGGGGTGTAGCTTAAGGCCATGTTCACGGCCTCGTCCATACGGCCATCCCGGATGAGCTGCCAGCGCTGCTGCACGGGAATACCCGTGGGGCAGGTGCCTTCGCAGGGGGCCTTGAATTTCCGGTTTTCCCAGACAGGAATGAAGCGCCGCATCTCCCCTGTGGTGATGAGGGGAAGGGGACTCATGTCCAGATCCGAAAGATCGCCGATGAGCCCGCCCTTGCCCAGCTCCCCGTCCCAGATGCCTTTGCGGAAATCTGCCATGGAACGGCGGGCCACTTCCCGCTTTTCCATGGGAGACCGCGCCACAAGGCACTGCCAGTCTTCCCGTATGGCCAGTTTGTCGTAGAGTTCGGGCTTTTTGATTTTCAGGAGAAATTCGGAAAGACCCTTTTTGAGCCAGAGCCAGTCTTCCTCCTCGATCACCGCCATGCGGGCATCGGCCTGACTGAAACCCGCCATGGGCCCCCGGAAGAAGACCTGACCGCCCACCATGCCCACGAGGGGCCTGTGGCCCAGGATGTTGTCCGGATTCTGGGGCTGCCATCCGCAGATCACGGCCCTGCCGCCCGCCATGAATTCTCCGAAAAAGTCCCCTGCGGACCCCAGCACCCAGAGTTCCGGCGGGGCAAAGCGGGGGTTGCGCTTGGTCATGGTCATGCTGCGGGAGCCCACGGAACCCGCCACCCAGACCCTGCCCTGGGCCATGCCGTTGCAGGTGCCGTTGCCCGCGTTTCCGTGGATGAGGATGCTGGCTCCGGCGTTGAGCCAGCCCGTGTCTTCGGAGGCGGGCCCCATCACCTCGATTTCCGTGTTGGGATACCCAAGGCTGCCCAGGCGCTGGCCCGGCGTGCCCTTCACCCGGATGCGCACCGTTTCAGATGCTTTCCAGAGCCTGCCGCCAATGCCGTGCTGACCTGCGGCCAGGATTTCGAGGCTGCGGATGCCCGCCTCCACGGCTTCCTGCACATGTTCTTCGAGAAGCCGCGACTCAATGCGGATACCGTCGCTGTCTTTACCTTCTATGATAAGCGTTTTGGTTTTCTGCATGGTTTCCTCCTACACCACATAGCGGATGCCGAGGCGTTCGGCCGCATGGAAATCGTTGATGCCCAGAGCATCGGACATGCCGATGGGCAGGGAGGTGGAGCGGCCGAGGGGGGCGAGAATCTTTCTCAGTTCCATGTCAAAGGCCAGATACAGATCCACTACCCGTTCCGCCACCTTTTCCGCATCCAGCCTGCGGAAGATGCGCGGGTCCTGGGAGGCGATGCCCTTGGGGCAGAGGCCGATGTTGCAGATGTTGCAGCGGTCCTGCTCGGAGCCGAGGCATCCTGCCGCAGCCTGCATGATGTATTTTCCCGTCTGGATGCCCGAAGCGCCCAGCATGATGAGGGCTGCGGCGTTGGCCGCGAGGTTGCCGTTCTTGCCCACCCCGCCTCCGGCAAAGAGGGGAATCTCGTTCTGCTTGCCCACCTTCACGAGGTTTAAGTAGGCATCCCGCAGACTGGAGGCAATGGGATGGCCCATGTGGTTCATGGACACGTTGTAGGCGGCCCCTGTGCCCCCGTCTTCCCCGTCAATGGCAAGGCCTGCGGCATAGGGGTTGCGGGTGAGGTTGTTCAGTACGGCAAGGGTGGTGGAGGTGGCGGAAATCTTGGGATAGACCGGCACCCGGAAGCCCCAGGCCATGCTCATGCTCTGGATCATTTTGGCCACGGATTCCTCGATGGAATACTGGGTCTGATGGGTGGGCGGGCTGGGCAGACTCACCCGTTCGGGAACCCCCCGGATGGCGGCGATGAGCTTGTTCACCTTGTGCCACATGAGAAGCCCCCCGTCTCCGGGCTTGGCCCCCTGGCCGTACTTGATCTCAATGGCGCAGGGATCTTCCTTCATTTCCGGAATGGCGTGGATGATTTCATCCCAGCCGAAATAGCCGGAGGCAATCTGAAGAATCACATATTTGAGGAAGCGGGAGCGGAGCAGCCGGGGCGGGCATCCGCCTTCGCCCGTACACATGCGGACAGGCATGCCCAGCTCTTCGTTGAGGTAGGCCACCCCCATCTGAAGCCCCTCCCACATGGGAGGAGAAAGGGCGCCGAAACTCATGCCGCCGATGACCAGAGGGTAGATCTCCCGCACGGGCGGCATCCAGCCATGCTCCCGCTGATGTTTCAGGGCATCTCTGGGTTCCAGCACCCGGCCCAGCAGGGTGTTCAGCTCAAAGGTATGGCGACCGGCATCCAGCGCCGGGTCCGTGAGCATGGAGATGCGGATGAACTTGATCTGATCGAGAAGCCCTGCGGGATCGTTGCGCCGACCGCCCCGGCTTCTCGGCTGCCCGCCCTGATTGATATGAAAACGCAGCTTGTCCCCGCCATCGTTTCTTTCCGGAAGAATGGCATCATTGGGGCAGACCATGGAACACATGGCGCAGCCCACACAGGCATAGGCGGGGCTGGTGCGCTGACGGATGCCGTAGCGGATGGTCTGGGAGGAGGCGGGTTTTTCCGCAAGGCCGAGACCTGCCGTGATTTCCCGTTTGCGAAAAACCCCCAGCTCAATGGCGTTCACCGGGCAGACGGCCGTGCAGCTGCCGCAGAGGGTGCATTTGTCCTGATTCCAGCGGATCTGCCAGGGCAGGTCGCTGATGCTTAAACTTGACGGGATAATCTGTCCGTTTGCCGACATACCGTAACCTCCTTGCGATCCGGGCCCACCACGGCCATATCCAGGTGCATGGGTTGAAAATCCTTGGTTTTGTCCCGATCCGGGATCACCGTGTCCAGGCCGCAGACTTCCGAGGAAAATCCCCAGATGCCGGGCTTGCCGCCCACGAATCCGGGGCGGAGCTTCTTGCTGTCCTGGGCCATGAATACACTGCCGTCCGGCAGGCTGCCGATGACGCAGTTGGGCCCGTCAATGATGAGCTTGCGGCAGCTCTGCTTAAGGGTGCGCAGAAGCCTTGCGTTGGGGTGGGCCGTAAGCGCTGCATCGGGAAGGGGAGTGATGATGTGCTTGTAGGCTTCCAGGGGCAGATCCAGAAAACGCTCCATATAATGAAGGATATGGACAAAGACCTCGGAGTCCGACTGAAAGCCCATGTAGCCCTCAAAGCCCCGGGATTCCAAAAACTCTTTTACGGGAATGAAGGCCGTGTTCTCCCCGTTGGTCATGGTGGCGTAGCCTTCCAGGAAAAAGGGATGGCAGGCATAGAGATTGATGGCATAATTGGTGTTCTGCCGCCCCTGGGCCAGAATGACGCGGGCGGTGAGGCCATGGCGGTCGAGATCCAGATACCGGCCCACGGTGAGGGGATCACCGATCTCCTTGATCATGACCACGTCGGGCCAGAAGGAAAAGACGATCATATCGCCCTCGGCCTCGCCCATCTTCCGGAGCCGGAGGCGGGTTTCCATGAGACGGCGGTGCTTTTCCGTTTCAGAAAGAGTTTCCCAGGCACTGGGATAATCGTAGGCCCGGATGAGGTAGATATCCCGCTTTGGCGTGCCCGCAGGCGGGGTGGCCGGAAGGCGGATGCCCATTCGGTATTTGGTCATGAACCCGATGTCCATCATCAGGGCATCGAGTTTTTTCAAACCCGCTTCCGTGAAAATGCCCGAAAGGATGGGGCTGCCCTTGACTGCTGCAAGGGGGCCGCCCAGATCCCTCAGGAAAAGGCCCACGCCGGAGCCGTCGTGGCCTTCCCGCATGGTGTCCAGGGCTTCCAGGGCCTTCATGGGAGAAAGGGGGGTGTCACTGCTTACGGCAAATAAACGGCACATGCTTGCGTCTCCTTACATGGAAAAGGCCTCCTTGGGCCTTGTCTTTTCCAGGTCCTGCCTGACTCCAGGACATAATGCACAAAAGGTGCCAAAAACATACAAGCTCCAATTTATTTATCATTACTTAATAAAGACAATAGCTTGCCATAAGAGCACCCTCTGTTTTCGGATTTCTTTTACGGGATGCATGGGTTTCTTTTTTTGCAAATACCACGATTTTTGTGATACGGATCACAAAAATGTAATCTTTAAGGAACTGGCATTCCTGAAAAATGAGGCATGAAAGGATCATGGCACAAAAACCTTTTATTTTAAAAGAAAAATTGCTTTTTAACTCCTTCTTCTGCCACCCTGAACGCCAGAAGCCCCACCCCGAAAAAAACCACCGGATACCCCCAGCCTAAGGAGCTGATCCCATGAAAGCTTCGTTTTTCCAGAACATTCCTGTTCGGCCTGAAAAGGAAATCTTTGAAACCCTTGTTGAGGAAAAGGGGGTTAGCATTGAAAGGATTGTTTCCTGCGCCCATGCCTCCCCTGAAGGTTTCTGGTATGATCAGAAAAGAAACGAATTTGTCCTTGTGATGCAGGGACGTGCGTCCATACGTTTCAAAGATCCGGATACCACGGTAATCCTGGAGACGGGCGACTATCTTCATATTCCCGCCCATACCCTGCATCGGGTGGAATGGACAGAGGCCGGAGTGGAAACCCTCTGGCTGGCTGTGCACTATTAAGACCTCTGGCATGGAATCCGCAAGGAGTCCCAACGGACCAGAGCAAACAGGGGCATCCTCAGGCGTCCTTTCCCGGAAAACCTCTGGCCCAAAGGAACGCCTGGCTGCATCATAGCCTGACAGGAAAAGGAAAAGGTGGGTAGGGATGAACAAAAGTATGGAAACGGAAAGCAGGGGGGGGGAAAGCACAAAAACCCCAGCCCCCCGGGTCTCGGAAGATCTGCTCGCCCTCCTGACGGAGCGGCATCCGGAGACCCTTGCCTGCCTGAAGGCCTCCCGACACCTCTGGCCAGAGGATGTTTTTCAGGATCTGTGCCGGGTAGCCGCCATGAGTGATTTTTTCGCAAGGGGATTGCGACTGGATGCGGATCTTCTGATCCACCTCAGGGATGAGAATCTTCTGACAGGCCCCCCCCCCTGTGTGCGGGATACGGTGGAAAGGGCCGTGGCCAAGGCCGATTCTGAAGCAAGCCTCTCCCTCCTCTTAAGAAAGGTCCGCCATATCCGCATGATGGCCATCTGCTTCCGGGATCTTTCCGGCCGGGCGTCCCTGGCCGAAACCCTTTGCTCCCTTTCAACCCTCGCAGAGGCGGTGGTGGATGCGGCGGCCTGTTGGCTGCACAGAAAAATGATCTCCCTCCACGGCGAGCCCCTGGGCGAGGAGTCCGGTAGCCCCCAGCGTCTGGTGGTCCTGGCCATGGGCAAGCTTGGGGCAGGGGAGCTGAATTTTTCGTCGGATATCGATCTGATCTACGCCTATCCCGAGCCCGGAGAAACAACGGGCCCGGATGTGATTGCCAATGAGACCTTCTTCACCCGCCTGGGGCGTAAACTCACCGCCGTTTTCAGCGGCAATACGGGCGGTCCCCTTTTCCGGGTGGATCTCCGGCTCCGGCCCTTTGGGGAAAACGGTCCCATGGTCATGCACTTTGACGCCATGGAGTTTTATTATCAGACCCAGGGACGGGAATGGGAACGCTACGCCCTGATCAAATGCCGCCCCATATCGGGAAATCCCCACCAGGGCAGGGAGCTGCTTCAGCGGCTGAAACCCTTTGTTTTCCGCCGCTACCTCGACTTCGGAGTTTTTGACAGCTTACGGGAAATGAAGCAGTCCATCATGGTGGAAATCCGCAAAAAGGGGATGGCGGACAATATCAAGACCGGCTCCGGCGGCATCCGGGAAATCGAATTTTTCGGACAAGCCTTCCAGCTCCTCCGGGGAGGCGTGGTGCCGGGACTTCAGGAGCGGGAAATTCTGAAAATCCTTGAAACCCTTACCCGGTTTCGCCTGATCCCTGCCAGCACACGGGAAGATCTGAAGGCCGCTTATTATTTTCTCCGCCACACGGAACATCGCATTCAGGCCTGGGAAGATCGCCAGACCCACCGGCTGCCCCAGGAGAATGCCGCGCGCAAAGCGCTTGCCGCAGCCATGGGATTTGAAACCTGGGAATTTTTCCTGAAAGCCCTGGATGTCCACCGCATGCGGGTGCATACCCACTTCCGGGGCCTTCTCGCGGTGGAGGAAGAGGGGAGGGAAATTCTCCGGCCCATGGCGGCCCTGTGGAAAAACAGGCATATGGACCCAGACAGCGCCACGGGCCTTCTGGCCCAGGCCGGATACAAAAATCCGGAAGCCGCTTTCCGCAAGCTCGATTATTTCCGCGAAGGGCTTTTGAACCAGGCCATGAGCGCTGAGGGAAAAAAACGACTGGATACCCTCATGCCCCTTCTTCTCGAATCCTGTGCAAAGGGAGAAAATCCGGAAGAAGCCCTGGATCGCATTCTGGATCTGCTGCGCGCTGTGCAGCGCAGAAGCACGTATTTTTCCCTTTTTCTGGAACACCCATCAGCCCTGAACCATCTCGTACGCCTTGCCAATGCCAGCCCCTGGATCATGGATTTTCTTTCCCGTCATCCCGTACTTCTCGATGAACTGCTCGATCCCAGAACCCTGTACCAGCCTCCGGACCGTGAGGAATTGCAAGAAGACATCCGTCGTCGGATGGAGGGCCTTGACCCTGAAGACCTGGAAGCGCGGCTGGAGACCCTGTGCGTGTTCAAGCAATCCGGTCTTCTGCGGGTGGCGGCTGCGGATGTGACCGGCGAATTTCCCCTCATGAAGGTGAGCGACCGGCTCACGGAAATTGCCGAAAGCGTGGTCTCAGAAATTGTGGATTTTTCCCATCAGGAACTGGTGCACCGCCATGGCAGACCTCTGGATGCCAGGGGAGAACCCATTGAAGGCTGGGGTTTTGCCGTCATCGCCTATGGCAAGCTCGGAGGATTGGAACTGGGGTACGGTTCGGACCTGGACCTTGTCTTTCTCCATGAAGACACGGAAGGTTTTACGGAAGGGGGAGAAAAACCCTTGGGATCCGCCCAGTTCTTCACCCGGCTGGGCCAACGGGTGATCCATTGCCTCAAAGCCCATACAAGGGCTGGAAGCCTCTATGAAACGGACCTGCGCCTGCGGCCGGACGGCAATTCCGGCATTCTCGTGGTTCCCGTTTCGGCCTTTGGCGAATACCAGCGCCGCCAGGCCTGGACCTGGGAGCACCAGGCCTTGGTGCGGGCACGCGCCATCTGCGGCAACCATCATCTGGCCGACCGTTTTGCGGCCATTCGCCATGAAATCCTCTGTGTCAGACGGGATCCGAAAATTCTCCGGGAAGCCATCCGGGAAATGCGGGAAAAATTAAGGCAAGCCCATCCCCGGCCAGAGGCCGGTCTTTTTGATCTCAAACAGGATCCAGGCGGCATTGTGGACATCGAGTTTCTCGTGCAGTACATGGTGTTGGCCCATGCCCACAGGGCACCGGCCCTCACCCGCTGGACGGACAATATCCGTATTTTGGAAACCCTCTCTGAAACCGGCGTGATGCGGCCCGAAGAAGCCACCTTCCTGCGCAGCGCCTTCCTTCTGCTGCGTGTGGCTGTACACCGGAAAAACCTTCAGAACGAGCCCTCCCTGGTTCCCCAGGGACGTTTTGAAAAACTCCGGCAAGGGGTCAGGGAAATCTGGCTGCGATATATGGAAGAAAAGAGTGGTCTGGACTCTGGCCTTAAAAAGACAAAACCGCGCCTGAGATAACCTTCACATCATACCCAAAAGCCCCAGGAAGCGGGCCTGGCCCCCAAAAGAAGGCCCGCTTAACGAAAGATGCCAAATGAAATCCTTTGAAATCCGGGTATCTCCGGAAGAAATTGAAGACAGAGAAAAACTTCACCACAGAATTCTCACCCAGGCCAAGCCCAGCGCCCCCCAGCGTTTTGACTGGCGTATCGCCAAAAAATCCCTGGATGCACGGGGCAGAAATCCTGTTTTTGTGCTGCGCATCGAATGCTGGGAAGGTGAAAGCCCTCCCCTTGAAACCCTCCGGGGCTTTGAGCCCGCCTCCCTTTCCGACAGAAGGGCTGTGATTGTGGGGGCAGGGCCTGCGGGGTATTTTGCGGCCTTACGGCTTCTGGAGCATGGCATCCGCCCCATTGTGCTGGAGCGGGGAAAGGATGTGCGCACCCGCCGATTTGACATCAAGGCTTTGTACAAGGGAATTGTCAATCCCCATTCAAACTACTGTTTTGGCGAAGGCGGAGCAGGCACCTATTCGGATGGCAAACTGCACACCCGATCCACCAAAAGGGGAGATATGCGAAGGGTGCTGGATCTTTTCTGCGCCTTCGGCGCCAAAGAATCCATCCGCGTGGAAGCCCATCCCCATCTGGGCTCCAACCGGCTCCCCGGCATTGTGAAAGCCATGCGGGAAGCCATTGTGTCCGCAGGCGGGGAGGTGCGCTTCGGGGCCTTTGTCCGGGATCTCATGCTTGAAAACGGTCAGTTCAGATCTGTGATTCTGGAAGATGGGATGCGGGTGGCGGGCGAGGGCCTCATCCTCGCCTCAGGCCATTCTGCGCGGGATGTGTATGCCATGCTCCATGCCAGAGGAATCCGGGTGGAAGCCAAACCCTTTGCCATGGGTGTGCGCATTGAACATCCCCAGGCAGCGGTGGACGCCATTTTTTATGGGGCTTCACCCCGGCACAGAAATCTGCCGCCAGCGGAATACCGGCTCACCTGCCAGGCCACAGGCAGGGGGGTCTTTTCTTTCTGCATGTGTCCGGGCGGATATGTGGTTCCCGCATCCACGGCCCCCGGCGAACTGGTGTTAAATGGCATGAGCTTTGCCGAGCGTGGGGGGTCTTTTGCCAATGCAGGGCTTGTTACGGAAATCCGCCTTTCCGACCTCAAAGAAGACCCCTCTGAAAATCCCTTCTGCGCCCTGGATTTTCAGAGGCGGGTGGAGACCGCCATGTTCCGCGGCGGCAATGGCAGCCAAGAAGCCCCGGCCCAACGGGCAACGGATTTTGTGGCGGCCCGGCTCTCCGCTTCTCTTCCAGAAACCGCCTACATTCCCGGAGCCTATTCCGCACCTCTCCATGCCTGGCTACCGCCCGTGGTCTCCGAAGCCCTCAGCGAAGGGCTCCGGATTCTGGGCCGCCAATACCGGGGCTTTCTCACAGAAGAAGCAACCCTCCTTGGCGTGGAATCCCGCACCAGTGCGCCCATCCGTATCCCAAGGGATCCTGAGACCCGCATGCACCCTGGGGTAAGAGGGCTCTTTCCCTGCGGAGAAGGAGCAGGGTATGCGGGCGGTATCGCCTCTGCCGCCATGGACGGCCTGGCCAGCGCCGATGCCTTTGCCCGCTTCAGCCCCTAAAACCCCTTTCCATGGATGCCAGAACCTGGGGAACAGCACATATCACGGATTTACCCACGGTCAGGAAATGATCCACACGGTCTGTTCCCTGGCCATTTCCACGAGCTTTTCCCCCACCCTTCCAATGAGAAAATCCTGGATCCGGGAAAGCCCCCGACGCCCCACCAGCAGGGTTCCCCATTTTTCCCTTTCCGCTGTATCAATGAGCCCCAGGGAACGACTCACATATCCATGGATGATGCCTGTATCCACGTTTTCCGAAGCCACGCCCTTTTCCTGGAGCAACTGGGCCGCCTGGGCCAGGGCAGGCTCGATTTTCAGCTTGCGGGCGTACTCCTGTTCCGCCTGAGCCGTGCTTCCCCCTTCTGCCTCTTCCGCCGAGAGACCGGAAAACCCCCCAATACTGCGGGCCACATGGCGGATATGGAACTGCTTGTCCCTTCCCCCAAAAAGATCTGCGGCCAGATGCAGACAACGCCTGGATCCGTGGGAATCATCAAACCCGATGAGCACATGCCGGGTTTCGGGGTTGTCTCCCACAAGAACGAGGGGGAGATTCTGGATCCGCGACACAAGCTTACGGGCAATGCTGCCCACTGGCAGACGGGAAAGATTGGAAAATCCCTTGCGCCCTGCAAAAACCGCCGCATACCCATCCAGACTCTCGGCCACGATATCCCGGGTGATGCCTGTTTTTCTCCGCTGCATTTTGATGGTCACCGCTTTTTCAGGAAAGCCTGCGTTGATAAAAACCTTACGCGCCATCTCCAGGCTGCTTGCAAAACTCTTGCTCTGCCGACCGGCCCACTCCACCATGCTTTCTTTGTAAAGCCGGGTTTCGGGTTCCGGGTAGATGTCCCAGAAAGATTCAGGGATATCAAACTCCACAAGGAAAAGAACAATTTCCGAGCCCTCCTTGGGCAACATCGCGGCCGCATAATGGGCGGTGACCATGGAAGGCCCGGAACCATCCATGGCAATGAGATATTTCTGTTCCATAACACCCTCCTTTACGGGAAAATTCCTGTTTTTGAATTCATGCCAGGAAATTGCATCTTGTGTGCCATGTACCCTGGGGGCGACCTTTTTTATGCGCTGAGACCCGGAAATCCGGGGCCCGGAAGAACCCCTGAGACATCCGGACGGCCCTTTTTTCATTTCTGGTTCACCCCGCCCCCAGGCCTGACCCCATCCAGGTCTGCAGGTAAAAAACGGAAGAAGGATCTCTGCATGGATCTTGTCAGGATTCTTGGCAGCATGTAAAGGGCGGATGTGAATCCAAGGCCCTTCCCAAGACCCAGGTCCGCAAGAAGGCCCTTGAAAAAAAACGGTTCAGGAACCATTATGGCAAGTTCCCGGATTGTGAAAAAAATGCGGGAGGAGCCTTGGGGATGGGAGCGCAAAAAAAGGGGGAGCAGCATGCATGATGAAACAAGGGCCATGCCAGGGGGAAAGAACGTCAAACGGGATCTTTCGATTCTGAACCTGGAAACGGTCAATCGTTTTCTCACGGATCTTGCGGAAAAGGACACCCGGATCCGGGAACGGGTGGAGGCCCTTTTTCTTTCATCGGATGCAGCCATGCTTTCCGAAAGCCTCAAAGCCCGGTTGGATAGTTTTCATGCCCTTCCCGAAGCCCTGGGTTTTCGGGATCTGTTTCCCCTTGCCAGGGATTTCCGTGCCTTCCTGTCGGATACGGAAATTCTCATGGCACCTTTGGATGCGGGTGTGGCTCTGGATCTGGTGGACCGTTTTCTGGACCTTGACCGCATTCTGGACGGGCTGGAAGAGGGCGGCGGGCCTTTGCAGGCGGTTTTTTCCGAGGCCTGTGATCTCTGGCTGGACCTGGCGGCAAAGAGCGGACTGGCAATGCCATGGGGAGAAAAAATTCTGGCTCACTTCCTCAAAGACCGCTTTGGCGTACGCGCCAATCTGATGCGCCATGGCGATCGCCTGCTTTCCCAGGAAAAACTGGCCCTCCTTGCGGATCGCATGCTGGCGGATGCCGAGGAAAAGGCCCTGGATGCCGGAGGGGAATGGCGGCGCTACCGCCTTGCCATGGGCCTTCGTTATCTTTCCCAGGCCCTGCGAGATCCGGAGCTCATGGCCCAGAGTGTCACCCTCGTGCAGACCGAACCCAGTCCCCGGCAGATTGGGGATATTGTACAGGCTTACCTCGATTATGAGGGGCCTGAAGCGGCCTTGGCCTGGCTTACCGGCGACTGGGGAGAGCGGGAATTGGAGCGCCTGGATCTTCTGGACCAGGTGTATGGCGCCATGGACGATCGGGAAATGCTTTTCCAGATCCGCAGGGAACGCTATGCGGCCCAGCCCTCTGCGGAGTATCTGCTGGCCCTGCTGGATGTCTGTGACCCCGAGGAAAGGGAGGCCTTTCTTGCCACAGCACCGGAAACGGCTCGCCATACCACAAGCCTGTATTCAGGTCTTAATCTTCTCCTTTCCGTAGGGGCTGTGACGGATGCGGAAACCCTTCTTGTGGAAAGGCAGGCAGATCTCACCGCCTATGACCACACGGCGGTTTTGCGTATTCAGGAAAAATTTGAAGCCGCCCATTCCACCCTGGGCCAGATCCTCTGTTACCGAACCCTGGTGGAAGGCATTCTGGAAGAGGCCCGTTTCCGGGCCTATGTCAAGGCCGTGGGCTATTGCGGCATTCTGGCCCGCCTGGATGAACGTTTCAAGAACTATGGCCTGATTCCGGACCATGCCGCTTATCTGGCTTCCCTGCGGATGCGCTATGGAGATAAACGGGTTTTCTGGCAAAAACTGGAGGGCCAGGAAGACTGGGAAGGGGCCCTGAATACCCAGAGGGAAAATGACGACACCTCGGACCAGGAGGAGCCTGATCTGGATCCGTTGGAAATGGAGGAATTTACGGGCTCCTCTTCTGCCAGGAATGAAGACTTCTGGCAGGGAGAGGGAAGGGGGCTGCGCCTGGACAAAAAGGCCGGACGAGAAAATCTTTCTTCCCATGGCGCTCCGCGAAAATCCGGGCGCAGCGCTTCCGAAGACAAACCGCTGGCCAAGGTCCCCAGGGGAGTTTCTGCGGGGGAGGAGCGCCGAAATGTTCCACGTGAAACATGGGATGGGGATGGGGGCCGGAAGGTTCCACGTGGAACCCCGGAAGAAAGCCCGGAGGACAGGGCCCAGGGACCCAGCGTCCCTGCCAGCCTCCGCAAGTCTCCACGCCGGACTCCCGATGAAGGAGGCGGCCGGAAGGTTCCACGTGGAACACCAGGGGGGATTCTGGGATAAATCCCCGTGCCCTCGGCCACGGATCTTCGGTTGAATACGGCCCATGGGGGTGTTATAGGAGTAGGGCTTTGAATCAAAAAAACCGGCAATCCCAGGATTGCCGCAGGAAAGGATACCATGGATTTCACACAATTTTTCAAACAGTATGAAGTGCTGGTGGCTTCAGCGGAAAAAGCCTTCAATCGGGTCCGGGAGTTGCATCCGGAGGCCGTGCGCTGTGCCACCCGCTGTTCGGATTGCTGCCATGCCCTCTTTGATCTTTCTCTGGTGGAGGCCCTCTATATCAACCAGAAATTTTCCGAAACCTTTTCCGGAGCAAAAAAACACGCCATCCTGGAACGCGCCAACCGGGCGGACAGAAAAATTTACCGCATCAAGAAGGATGCTGTAAAAGCCAGGGACGAAGGCGTTTCCGAAGTGGAAATCCTGGGTCGCATGTCCATGGAGCGGGTGCCCTGTCCCCTGCTTGGAGAGGATGACACCTGTGAGCTCTACGCCTTCCGCCCCATTACCTGTCGTTTGTACGGCATCCCCACTTCCAGCAATGGAGTCAGCCACACCTGCGGAATGTCGGGATTTGAACAGGGCAAACCCTATCCCACGGTCAACATGGACGCCCTGCACGAGAAGCTCTATCAGGTTTCCAAGGACATGGTAGATGCCATGAAGACCCGGTATACACGCATGGCGGAGATGCTGGTGCCCCTTTCCATGGCCCTGCTCACCGATTATGATGACACCTATCTTGGCATCACGCCGGAAAAGCCCGAAGGCAAAGAGGAGAACGCCTGATGCAAGGCCCGAAACCCAAAGCCGAAGCCCCTCCCTTTTCTCCGGAGGAAATTGCCCAGAGAAAAAAAGCCATCTTTGACAGCATGGGTAAAAGGGGACAGCAGAAAATCCTGAAGGATGGGTATGATGCGTGGGACCCCTTTGCCGAACCCAAGGATCCCATTGATATCCGAACCGAAGGCACACACAGAACCACCCATGACCTGATTCAGGAGTTCCTCAAAACCCGACCCCATGAGCGGTTTTCCACACCCTATGGCAAAGCGGCCTATGAGATGGCCCTCGGGATCGTGAACAACGATGACCGGATCCGGGGCTTGTATGATTTTGCCCTCTGGTACAGAGATCTTCTCATCCGTGAAGGCAAGAATCCGGATCTCCAGAAACCCTAAAAAAACTCGCTGTCCACTACATGGCCAGAGGCCAGGAATCCCTGCGTTTCCTGGCCTCTGCTGCTTTTAAAAAAAACAGGACCTGGGAAGCAGGCAATGGCGCGCCCTGCCCCCGGCCAAAAGACAAGACCTGAAGAAGGGAAGCGAGGATGGATGAAAAAAGCCTGTCTGAAACCCTGATGCAGTGGGTCCTGGATGCGGAGCATGCCTGGACACCGGCAGAGCTTCTGCGGGAAATGGGCCTTGCAACCGGCGCCTCCCGACGCCTCCTGCAAGGCCTGCTGACATCTCTCGTTGAAAAGGGCGAGCTCACATATCTCGTGCGCCATGGTCGGACCTGCGTGCAACGGGGCTGGCAAAAACCCCTGGCCCTTGGCAAAAAGACCCAGCTCCTGGCACCCGGAGTTTCTCCTCTTCCGGATCGGGTGCCTGTGATTCTTTTACCCGGAGCCAGCTTTGGAAGCGGAGACCATCCCACCACCCGACTCTGCATTGAGGGCATTGAATCCATGGTGAAGCCGGGCGGCCGCATGCTGGATGTGGGAACGGGCACAGGCGTCCTCGCCCTTACAGCGGTGCGCCATGGCATGGCCGAGGCCCTGGCCGTGGACAATGACCCCCTGGCTGTGCACGAAGCCAAAGAGAATGTGCGTCTCAATGGCCTTGACCATGCCGTGCGCGTGGAAGCTCTCTGGTCGCCAGAAAATCAATGGGACCTGGTGGCCGCCAACCTCAGACCTCCTACCCTCATGGAACTGGCGGAGGTGCTGGCAGAGGCCCTGGCCCCCGGAGGCGGCCTCGTACTCTCCGGTATGCGGGAAGGGGAGATGGGGCTTGTGGCCCGTACCTATGGGGCCCTTCTGCGGGAAAGGGGCGCTGGGAAGGAAAAGGGCTGGGGAAGCCTCCTGTTCACAAAAGAACCTCAGGGGTCTTCGCCTTCAGAACAAACACCGCCAGGATCGCACCATTCAAACGCTGGGGAAGCCTGACGCTGATTCATACCAAGATATGGGCTTTTGCCAGATCGCCAATCCTGACGCATTCTGCAAGGCCGATTTTTCCGGCCATAAACTCAAAAACCCCCCTGCCTTCCTCTTCCCGGAAAGCAGGGGGGTTTTGGTTCATGGGAAAAAAGGGCTCAGCCCCGCCTGCCAAAGACCAGCTTACCGCCCAGATGACCGGCGATGCCCGCAGCTCCAAGTGCGATGAGGTGGAGCAGAAGATAGAAGAAACCACCGGCCTCAGCGCTGAAGCTTCGCCAGACCACCAGAAGGATGACGCAGATCACCGTGACAGCGGCACAGAGCATTTTGGTGCGAAAGACCTTGGTCATGGCGGATCTGTAGCGATCCCGCCACTCCACATATCCTGTATAAATCACAAGGGGCAGGGCGAGAAAGACCATGGTCAGGTTGAAGTAGGCCGCCAGTTTGAATGCCTGGGCATTGAAAAGCATGCCGATGAGGGCAAAGAAGACGGCGATGGGCAAAACCCCATTGGGGATGTGTACGGAAATGGGATGGGCATGGTGGCGAAGAATCTGCGCATCCACCCACTGCCTCGGATGATCTTTCACCGTGAAACGAAGTTCTTCTTCAAGGGAAGCGCCCTTTGCCCTTCCCGTTTCCGCCCCTGCCTGGGAGGAAGCCCCGGCCTCCCCCCCAGGTTCAAAGGCGCTGCGATCCGCGCCGCAGACCGGGCAGGTATCCGGGGGAAAAGCTTCTGTATGGACATAACCGCATACGGCACATCGCCAGCGCGAGGCGGAACCCGGCTCCTTTGCAGCCTGGCCTGCGGCTTCCTGGGCCGGAGAAGCGGTTTCGGGCTCAAATACGGCTTTGCTTGCACCACAGACGGGGCAGGCCTCCGGAGGGTCCGACTCCTTATGCTTGTAACCGCAGACCGCGCATTTCCATTCCTGCATATGTCCTCCTTATGAACGTTTTCATGGGAAAGCCTTCAAAAGCCTCTTCAGATGGCAGAAAACGATACACCATTCACAAGGTCTTTGCAAAGCATGGCAAGTTCCCCAAAGCCTGTCCCCCCTGCTCGTGCCTGAATTTTTTGCGGCCCATCAGGAACCGGGACTGGGCGCGACCTGAAGAGCCTTCCATCCATCCACGTATTTTTTCACCGTACGCCGATCCAGCCCCGTCTGTCGGGCCACTTCTTCATAGGTTCGGGAAGCTTCATAGCGACGGGCGCAATAGGCCATGAGAAGCTCCTGAGCCGTAAGAGCGCCGGTGGCAATGCCTTCCAGAATATGGTCATCCAGAGATGCCGGCCTTCTGCGGGACTCGCCTTCATAGGCGGAGGTCAGCAGAATGCGGCGCACCGCCTGCTCCAGCTCCCGCACATTGCCAGGCCAGGGATATTCAGGCCCCAGCCGTTGCACAAGGGCGGTTTTGGCCATGGAGGCCAGTTCCGGTGACGGCACCCCCACCAGGCGATTCACGGTGTGCGCTAAAAGGGCGTCCAACTCCCCCGGATCTTCCCGAAGACGCTGGCGCAGGGGCGGAACCACGATGATATCCGAGCAAAGTCTGTAGTAAAAATCATCCCTGAAAACCCTTTCCCGCAGATCCCCAAGGCTTTTGTTCGTGGCGGCGATCACCCGGCCATGGAAGCGCAGGGCCTCGTGGCTGCCCACGGGATAAAAGATTCTCTCCTGAAGAACATGGAGGAGTTTGATCTGAACCGGAGTGGAAATTTCTCCGATTTCATCCAGAAAAATAGCTCCATGGGGAGAACACCGGGCAAAAACCCCCTTGAAATCTTCCACAGCTCCTGTGAAAGAGCCTTTCTTATGGCCAAAAAGCTCCGATTCCATGAGACTTTCCGGAAACTGGGAAAGGTTCAGTGGCACAAATGCCACGGTGAAACTTTCCACAAAGCGTTCTTTCTCCGCATCAAAGGGAATATAGCCAGACCTTCCGATGGCCGCCGCAGCGCTGCCTTTGCCCGTACCCGTTTCCCCGAGAATAAGGGTGGAGAAATCTTCCATGCGGTTCACAAGATAACGTTCATACAGGTCAAGGCTCTGGGTAAAAACATTATTCCAAAGACTTTCCCGGAAACGCTTCATGGATATGGAGCGCCCCAGAAGACTGCGATCAATGAAGTGGTAAGCCCGGCGGAGCTGGAAGGCCAGCTCAAAGGTATTTTTGGTTTTAAGTCCCCGTTTTTGCAGCAAAGCCAGGGCTTCTTTGGTGAAAGGCACGCGCACAGGGCCTGCACCCGCCTCCATCTGGGCTTCAATGAGGGCATCAAATTTTCTGCGAAAGGTATAAAAAAGCTCGAAAAGAAAGGTGGTGCGCAAAAGGACCTTATCCCGACCTTCGTAGGCGTCCAGACTGGCGCGCCCTTCCTTTTCCAGAAGGGCGATTTTCCGGGAAACTTCCTCCACCATGCGCCGGATGCGTTCTTGCTTTTCCATTTCCGGAAAAACACCGGCGATGGATGCGTCCAGAGCGCTCCTGGCATCACTGAAAGGGTTGGTCATACCGGCCTTAAAAACCAGCTCAAAAAAATTACGTTCTGCGTCGCTCAAGTGTTTTCTGGGGGGCATGGTTTCTCCATATGAAAGGCGGGCATAGATATCCGGAAACCCCTTGGCTTCTCAGGCTTTCAGGCAATGAATGTAGGGCATGGATCACAGAATGTACAGAACAGATGTCTTCTGAAAAGGAAGGGAAAACCTGGCAGGCTGAGCTCATCTGCCGGAAGGTCTAAACAAAACAAGGAGGACTTGAAAAAGCCGGAGGTGGACTCCGGCTCAGAAATATCGGCGCGCACCTTTAAAGCGGGATCTGAAATAGGTCTCGGACAAAGCCGCTTCACGGATATGCTTGTTTCTCCCCGGCGCATGGATGAATTTTCCATCACCGCTGTATATACCCACATGATCGATACGTCGGGGGTTGCGGATACTGAAAAACACCAGATCCCCCTTTTCCAGGCTGTCAAGGCCCACAGGGTCTCCGGCCAGAAACTGGTCTGCGGAACTGCGGGGCAGCTCCATGCCATGAAGCTGGTAGACTGTCATGGTCAGGCCACTGCAATCAAAACCCGTTTTGGAAGAGGTACCCCCCCAACGATAGGGCGTCTTGATAAAAGCCTGGGCGGTTTCCACCAGCCGGACCTGCAACTGCCTGCGCAGATCAGGGGAAGGAGGCTCCGAAGAGGCCGTGACAATGAAAAAGGATTCCAGCACATCCTGGTTTCTGAGGGTTTCGGCGTACTCACGGGCGCTTTTTCTGGAATCAAAAATCCCAAAACGCACCTTATAATACTGATCCTCATCCAGAAGGACATAGGCATCCACCCCTTTTCGGATCAGATAATCCGCAAAGGCCTCGGCACGTTCGCCGCTGGAAAAAACACCCGCCTGGACTGCGTATGGGAACAAGGCCCTGGATTCTGTTTCCGCAGGCTGGGAGGGAAAGGGGAAAGCTGCGGTCTCAGCACAAACCTTGGCCTTTGAAGGCGGAGTCGCCACCAGAGGCGGATCCGGCGGGGGTGCCAGAGGAGGCAGGGGAGGAGCAGGCGTCGCACACCCCAGGGCCACAAACGCAAACGCGGGAAAGATTCCCACCCGGCGCAGTCCCGAAAGGCGGGCAAAAAACCAGGCCCTCAGCATGACGGGCACCACAGTGCAATCTTCTTGAAGAGTAAAAGCGTGAAATCGGACATGCCAAACAAAATCCCAAAAAACGTTTTTGTTTTTCCAGGCATTTTCCAGAAAATGCGCCTGGGATTTTCAGACGTTTTTAAAGTCCATGGCCGCACAGACATGCGGAATCTGTTTTTTCACCCACCCAGCACATCCTTTCCCTCTCCGGGGTAAAGGACCAGCTCCGGAATATTCTCCGGATCCGGAAAGCGGTGATGAAGGGGCAAAGGGCCTTCGGCCACCTGCGGAGGCGGATTTTTTTCCGCCAGCACCGGATGGGCTCTCAGATCCACATCCTTTACGGGAACGGAAAATTCCACAGCAATATGGTTGGGGTCAAAGGTATAGATGGAGTGGATGAACCCGTGATCCACGGCTTCGGAAACCCAGATGCCCGCCGCTTCAAGCCTCGCCTTCATGCGGGCGAGGTCCGCATCGCTCTCCATGCCGATGGAAACATGGTCAAACCCAAAAGGTCCTTTGACCGGTACGCCATGATCCTTTTCTTCAAGGGCTTCCACCTCAGACCATTCAAAAAATGCCAGAGCCGTGGTTTCTGAAATGGAAAAAAAATACTGGCGATAGCCCTTTCTTCCAAAACCCAGAAAAAGGGGAAGCCCCACAAGATCCCGCCAAAAAAGAATGGTGGCTCCCAGGTTCCGGGTTGCCAGGGCCAGGTGATGGATGCCTGTAAATTTGAAGACGCTTGGGTCCATTGGCGTTCTCTCCTTGTACGAGCCTGGTTTTTGGGAGGAATCCTGACCGACTGCTCTCATGCCTGCCCTGGGATCCTCTCTCCCGCCCCCCTTTCCATGGGCAGGATGCCTGGGAAAGTCGATCCGGTCAAGGGGAAGAAAGACCTCTTGAACCTGGCGGCCCTTATATCAGAATTCGTTTGAAAATCAGATAGCCAAATCTTTTTTTGAATCAATATTCTGAATTTTGAATAAAGATTATTGCGCTGAGGTGCAATAGTATGATTTTAAAGCAGAGCGGTATTCTGATTCATACCAAGCCTCGGTTCTGCACCTGCCAACCCGAGGCACATCCATAGAGATTCACCGGTTTCTCCATCAGAAATCCTTGCCGGTTTTCAAAAAAAACATGCACCAGGGCAAAGGATCCTGATGAGGAACACCCAACAGACATTCATAAGGAGAAGTTTCCCAATGGCCCAGCTGATTGCCGACCGTCGTGATGTGGATTTTGTACTCCATGAACAGTTCAATGTGACAGACCTTGCCCAGCATGAAACCTTTGCTGATTTTAATCGCAAAACCATAGACCTCATTGTCACCGAAGCCAGAAATCTTGCCATCAAGGAAATCCTCCCCCTTCAGAAGATCAGTGACGCGGGCTGCGAGTTTGATGCGGGCGTAGTACGTGTTCCCGAGGCCTATCACAAGGTGTACAGAAACTATCTGGACGGCCAGTGGCTGGCCATGGGGGATACGCCGGAGTGGGGAGGGCAGGGCATGCCCAAGCCCGTATGCCTTGCGGCCAGTGAGTATTTCCACGGTGCCTGCAACTCTTTCATGCTCTTTCACATGGCCACCCATGGCGCAGCCCGGCTCATCGAAAATTTCGGAACAGAAACCCAGAAAAATCAGGTGCTGAAAAACATGTACGCGGGCAAATGGTCCGGCACCATGCTTCTCACCGAACCGGACGCAGGCTCCGACGTGGGTGCCCTCAGCACCGTGGCCAGACGCAATCCCGACGGCACCTACTCCCTGTCCGGCTCCAAGATCTTCATCTCCGGTGGCGAGCAGGACATGGTGGAAAACATCATCCACCCCACCCTGGCCCGCATTGAAGGGGCTCCCGAAGGCACCCGCGGCATCTCCCTTTTCATGGTGCCCAAATACCGCATCAATGCCGATGGCTCCCTTGGAGAATTCAATGATGTGGTCTGCACAGGCATTGAGCATAAAATGGGACTGCACGGCAATGCCACCTGCTCTCTGACCCTGGGAGGTAAGGGCCAGTGCATCGGCACCCTCATCGGTGAAGAGAACAAGGGCATGGCTGCCATGTTCCACATGATGAATGAAGCCCGTCAGATGACAGGGCTTCAGGGTTTTGCCAACGCCACCACCGCCTATATGTATGCCCTGGAATATGCCCGCCAGCGCATTCAGACCAAGCACATGACCGATCCTGCTGATGCCGGGCCTTCCGCCATTATCCGACACCCGGATGTACGCCGCCAGCTCATGATCATGAAAAGCTTTGTGGATGGCATGCGCAGCCTCATTTACTACAATGGCATGATCCAGAACCGCTGCCAGCTTTCCGACAGCCCGGAAGAAAAGGAAAGGCTTAAAAACATTGAAGAGGTGCTGACCCCCATCATCAAAGCCTACATCACGGATAAGGCCTTTGAGGTCTGCTCCCATGCTGTGCAGGTATATGGCGGTTACGGCTATGTGGAAGAGTATCCCGTGGCCCAGCTTCTGCGTGATGCCCGTGTTTTCCAGATCTATGAAGGCACCAACGGCATCCAGTCCATGGACCTTGTGGGCCGCAAGATGGGCATGAAAAAAGGGGCCGCCTTCATGGCCTACCTGGAGGAAATCCGCAGCATCATTGAGCAGGCCCGAAGCATGGACACCCTCCGGCCTCTGGCGGAAAATCTTGAAAAGCTTCTCAATACCTACACGGAAACAGCCATGGTTCTGGGGAAGGCCGCAGCCAGCGACAAGGTACTCAATGCCTTTGCCTTCACCCATCCCTTCCTGGAAGCCACGGGGGATCTCACCATGGCCTGGATGCTCCTGTGGCGGGCCGTTGTGGCGGAGCCCAAAATCGGCCAGAAGAAAAAGGACGATGCCTTTTACAAAGGCCAGGTCACCACGGCCCGCTTCTTCATCAATACCCAGCTTCCCGTCACCGCAGGCAGACTGGCTTCCATCCGGGCCATGGATGGCGCTGCCATTGACATGGAGGATGCGGGTTTCGGCGGCTGATGTCTGAAATTCCCAGGGAAACGTAATCGATATTTTCGTTTCCCTCATTGAAGCAGGAAAAAAACGATTCATATCCGCAGGGGCAGGCCCAGGGCCTGCCCCCAGGCTTCATTCAGGAAAACCGCAGAACCCCAGGCACAAAATGAGAGCCTGGCAGAACGGCCGTCACAGTCAGAACCCGCTGAACCTGAAAACCTGGAGCCACCCGTCTGCCTCCTTTCCGTCTCTTTCCCTCCTCCTGCCACCAGATCTTTTTCATAAGGATTCAGAGGCACTCCCGCTTTCCACATATTTTTTCAGCTGGCCTCCCGCAATTTTCGGGTGGGTCAGCACCAGAGGCCCGTTGATGCACCCCCCTGCACAGGCCATGACCTCCACAAGGTTGGCATCGGTCGGGGTTTTTCCGGAAGCCGCCCGGCCATAGGCCTTCAGGGCCTTCATCCCGGCCTTATCCAGCCCGTTGATCACCCGAACCTTCAGGGTTTCCGGATGGGCCAGCCTGTTTTTCACGGCATTGGCAACACCACCGGACTGGGCAAAATTCCTTCCGTCTCCACTGGGCTGAATCTCAGGACAAAGAGCCTCCATGGCTGAAACATCAATCTCTTTTGCCACAAAAAAGGCCCCGATCTCTTCTGCGGAAAGCACATAATCCACATAAGGGTCGTCAAACCCCTCCTTTCGCTTGGCAAGGCAGGGTCCGATGAAAACCAGAATGGCTTCCGCATCTTCTTCTCTGGCAAGGGCCGCAGAATAGTGCATGGGGGATCGGGTCTCAGAAATAAAGGGAAGAAGCTCCGGCACATAGATTTCAATGGCGCGCACATAGGCCGGACAGCAGGAGGTGGTCATGAGGGTATCCCCGTGTGCCATGCGCTCTTCAAACTCAAGGGCTTCCTTTTTGGCCGTAATATCCGCGCCTAGGGCCACCTCAAGGCTCTTATGAAACCCCGCCCTGCGGAAGGCTGCCTCCAGCTGCCCGGGCGCTGCCCGGAACTGGGCAGCAATGGCCGGAGCATAGAGGGCCACAACCCTTTTTCCCTCCATGATATGGCGGACCACATCCACAAGCTGGCCCTTGTCCACCATGGCCCCAAAGGGACAATCCCGCACACAGGCTCCGCAGAAGATGCATTTGCTGTAATCGATTCTTTCCTTTCCCTGGGCATTCTTGCTGATGGCGTTCACAGGACAGGCTTCTTCGCAGGGTACAGGAATCTTGATGATGGCATGGAAGGGACAGTTTTTTTCACAGAGTCCGCAGTTGATGCAGCCTGCATCGTCAATGAGGGCTCTGCCGTTACGGATATGGATGCATTTTTTAGGACAGTTGGTCATACAAGGCCTTGCGATGCAGGCCTGGCAGGCATTGGTCACCATATAGCAGGCACGGATGCAGGCGTTGCAGGCATCGTCCAGAACAGTCAGCATGGGTTCTGTGGGCTTTTCCCGTGTCAGAGCCTCGGCGGCATAGGCGGAGAGCTCTTTTTCCTCATCATAATTTTCAATGCTGTGACCCAGGCGGGCAATGATGCGCAGGCGAAGTATCTCCCGGTCGTGGTGGACGCAGCAGCGAAAAGGCTCCGCATGCAAAGGAAGCATTTTTTTAGGAAGGGAGTGGATGGCTTCCGTGAGTTTTCCCGCAAGCTGGTATTCTGCAATGCGGATGAGGATTTCCCGCTTGATCTGATTGGCCTTGTTGTTGATGTTCAGCACCGCATATCTCCTGTGTCCTGAAAACCCCTCAGGGCTTCAGGTTTTCTCGCCATCTGTGTAAAAAGTCGGTTATTGACGCCCAGGCGCCGATGGCACAATATAACCTGAAATTTTCCGGATGGGAAACAAAGGGAAAAACATCATTGCAGGCAAAGGAGAAAAGACCATGATGAAGGTTGTTGCATTCAACGGAAGCCCCAATAAACAGGGAAACACCTGGCATGGATTGCGGATGGTGGCCGATGTCCTGGAAGAAGAGGGCATCAGAACCGAGATCATTCATGTGGGTAACAAGGCCATCCGGGGATGCCTTGCCTGTGGCCAATGCGCGAAAAAGAAAAATGAAGAGTGCATTCAGACCGATGATCCGGTGAATGAATGGATTCAGCTCATGAAAGAAGCTGACGGCATCCTCTTGGGATCTCCGGTGCATTTCTCCGCCATTGGCGGAACCATGAAATCCTTCCTTGACCGCGCCTTTTATGTTTCAGGGGTTAATCAGTCCATGCTGCGGCACAAAGTCGGGGCTTCGGTGGCAGCGGTACGCCGCAGCGGCGGACTTCCCACCTTCAATCAGCTTAACAATTTCATCTGCTACTCGGAGATGCTCATGCCTGGCTCCAATTACTGGAACGTGATCCACGGCACCCTGCCGGGCGAGGCGGCGCAGGATGCCGAAGGGGTGCAGATTATGCGTATGCTCGGTAAAAACATGGCCTGGCTCATGAAACTGGTGGCCCATGGAAAGGGGGTTTTCCCCCCGCCGGAGCGGGAAGATAAAATCAAGATGAACTTTATCCGCTAAGCCTTCCAGCAAGCGGTGGTCCCATGGCAACCTGGAAGAAGACAGGTGCGGCCTTCGGGATCCCTATGTTTCTCGATGGGTATACGGGGCGGCCCTGCCAAAGGGGACCGCCCTTTTTTCAGGCGATCTTTTCAAATATTCTTCAATTTTTTTCAACGGTTCCGTTTTTCAGGCGTTTATTTTTTCTAAAAGGCATGTTAGGCTTCTCCATCCTTACAGATTCAGTTTTTTTCTAAAGCTCCCCTCCCCGCATACCAGGCCCGGCCCTGCAAGAGGACAGTGTAAAAATTGTTTTTTTCCCCTTACCACGGATTTTTCCCTTCAACCAACCCCCAACCCCCTGAAACCACATCCCAATCGCCTTAAACCCTTTTTCAGAAGGAAGGCCGAACATGATCCAGACGCCCGCCGTGTCAAAACCCATCCCTGGCAGTCCGGAAAACGTTGTTTCTTCCCATACCTCCCGATCCGTACTTTTGCCCGAACTGCTGGCCATTCAGAAGAAAAACGGAACCATCACAGAAAAGGATGTCCGGGACCTGGCCCAGGGACTGGGCATACATCCTGTGGAAGTGTACAGCGTTGTGCGTTTTTACTCCCTGTTTCACTACGACAAAGGGGCAAAGCACATCATCCGCATCTGCAGGGGCCTTGGCTGCGGCATGAAAGAAAAAAAGAAATGGGCAGAAATCTTTGAAAAAACGCTGGGAATATCCGTAGGACAAACCACGGCCGATGGCGTCTTTGGCTTAGAATACGTATCCTGCCTCGGCCTCTGTGACCACGCACCGGCCTTTATGGTGGATGACACCCTCTACACCGACTGTGCGCCCGAAGAGGTGAGCCACATCCTGCATACACACCGGAGCGCAGGGAAACGACCGGATTTCTGTGCCTGGGAAATCTTTGGACACGCGGCCCGGTCAGGCCCTGTGCTCTTCGCCCCGCACGAAGACTGGAGTGGGCTGAAAAAGGCCTTTCAGCTTGGCAGAAAGGCGGTTGTGGAGGAAGTTCTGCATTCCGGCCTGCGGGGACGCGGAGGAGCCGGATTTTCCACAGGCCTTAAATGGCAGATGGCTCTGGATGCGAAAGCGCCTTTGAAATATGTGATCTGCAATGCGGGTGAAGGGGAACCCGGCACGTTCAAAGATCGGATTCTCCTTACGGAGTATGTCCGGAAAGTCTTTGAAGGCATGCTCATTGCCGGGTTTGCCACGGGCGCCTCCCAGGGGATTCTTTATCTGAGGGGCGAGTACGGCTGCCTGCTTCCGGGTCTTGAATCTTCCCTTTCCAGGCTTCGGGAAGACCAACTGCTGGGTTCCTCGGTTCTGGGGAAAAAAGATTTTCATTTTGACATCCGGGTACATCTGGGATCCGGAGCCTATGTCTGCGGTGAAGAAACCGCACTCATCGAATCCTTGGAGGGAAGACGGGGAGAACCCCGCAATCGTCCGCCCTTTTCCGTGGAGGTGGGGTACCAGGGCGCGCCCACCCTGGTCAACAATGTGGAAACCCTTGCCAGCCTGCCATCCATTCTCGTCCACGGAGCATCCTGGTTCAAGGGACTGGGAACCGCACAATCCTCAGGAACCAAGCTTCTCAGCGTTTCCGGAGACTGCGGCGCCCCTGGGGTGTATGAGGTGGAATACGGCGTTTCCATAGGAGATATCCTGGACATGGTTCAGGCAGACAAGGCCAAGGCTGTTGTGGTGGGAGGCGCTGCGGGCTCCTGCCTGCCCAGGAAAAGTTTTCACCGTGTACTCGGATATGAAGATGCCGCAACCAGCGGCGCTTTCATCATTCTGGGGCAACACCGGAATCTTCTGGATATGGCGGAAAATTTTCTTCAGTTTTTTCAGGAAGAATCCTGCGGTCAGTGCACCCCCTGCCGGGAAGGAATCGGGTTTCTCCTGGAAAGCCTGCGGACCATCCGCCAGAGGGGGCTTGAGGCCAGTCTTCTCGAAAAAATCCTTTCTTTATCCGAAACCATGCGTCTGGCTTCCAAATGCGGACTGGGACAGACGGCATCCAAGGTTTTTTCCGATGTCCTGAATCTCTTTCCCGAGGAATATCAACGGATCACGGTGGAGGTATAAAGCCATGACAAACCAAGCCCTTACCGAAAAAATCTTCCCTCAGTCCACCAACCCCGGTTCCCAGCCCTTTCTCAATGGGGTGAACCCGGAAGGCCAGGTAGCCCTGAACATTGACGGCATCAGCCTGTATGCACCCAGGGGCGTAACCATCCTTGAAGCCGCCCGCAGTATCGGCATTCGCATTCCCACCCTCTGCCACCACCCGGACCTCTGTTTCACAGGCGTCTGCAGAATCTGTCTTGTGGAAGTGGAGGGCCAGCGCACACTCCAGGCATCCTGCGCCTATCCCGTTTTCAGCCCCATCCGTGTGAAAACCTGGTCTCCGGCCATCCGAAGGGCGCGCAGGAATATTCTCAGCCTCATGCTGCGCAACCACCATGGAACATGCTATGCCTGCACCAAAAACACGCGCTGCGAGCTCCAGGCCCTGTGCATGGAATACGGCATCACAGACCATGCCTTTGGCCATCAGGAAAGGCCCCGTTACGAAAAAGACCTCTCCTCCCCCGTATTGGTGCGGGACATGGACAAATGCATCCTGTGCCGCAGGTGCGTGCGAACCTGTATGCATATGCAGGGGGTGGGGGTTCTGGAGGTTTTGGGCCGGGGGGAAGAAAGCAAAATCGGAACCTGTTTTGATCTGCCCATGGCCGCCTCCCTCTGCATTCACTGCGGCCAATGTGTGAACCGTTGTCCCACAGGTGCCCTTCATGAAAAAAGCGACACAGCCGAGGTTTGGAAAGCGCTGGAGACCCCGGAAAAGCACGTGGTGATCCAGACCGCTCCGGCTCCCCGTGTGGCCATCGGAGAAGCCTTTGGCTGCCCTCCCGGTGTCTCTCTTACCCATAAGCTCAATACAGCCCTCAAACACATGGGCTTTAACAAGGTCTTTGACACCAATTTCACCGCAGATCTCACCATCATGGAAGAAGGCACCGAGCTTTTACTCCGGCTCAAAAAAAGATACGCAGACCAGGATACCCGGGTGAAGCTGCCCCAGCTGACCTCCTGTTCTCCGGGATGGATTCAGTACATCGAATCCTTCCATCCTTCCTGCCTTGACTATCTTTCCACAGCCAAAAGTCCCCAGCAGATGTTCGGCGCTCTGATCAAAACCTGGTATGCGGAGAAGATGGGGCTGAATCCCCAGCATATCGTCTCGGTTTCACTCATGCCCTGCACGGCCAAAAAATTTGAGTGCGAACGGCCGGAAATGCGGGCCTCGGGATACAAAGACGTGGACTTTGTCCTGACCACCCGGGAACTTGCGGCCATGATCCGGGAAGGCGGCATGGACTTAACCCTGATGGAAGAAAGTTCTTTTGATGATCCTTTGGGCATAGGCTCCGGAGCCGGACTGATTTTCGGTGCCACAGGCGGGGTGATGGAAGCAGCCATTCGCACGGCCTACGAGATTGTAACCGGGGAAGAAGTGCCCTTTTCCGGGCTTCGCGTGGAGCCTGTGCGGGGGATGCAGGGAATCCGGCGGGCGGAGCTACCCATCCTGAAGGCAAAAAAACCCTGGAAATTCCTCGAAGGCCTCAGCCTCAAGGTCATGGTGGCCCATGGCATCAGCCAGGCAAGGCAGATCCTGGCGATGCTTTCCCGCGGAGAGCTGGAGGATGTGCATTTCATTGAAGTAATGGCCTGTCCGGGCGGATGCCTTGGCGGAGGCGGACAACCCATTCCCACCAGCCCGGAAATCCGGGAAGCCCGGGCGCGGGCCCTGTATCAGGAAGAGGAAAATCTCGCCCTGAGAAAGTCCCACGAAAATCCCGTGGTGCAGGCCATTTACAAAGAATTTCTCACCGATGGTCCCTGCGGCTGCCTCAGCCACAAACTGCTGCACACCACCTATGGAAAACGGGAACCTCAGGCTGAAACCTCAGCCCCTGGAAAGGCATGAAACAAAGGACAAAGCGACTCCAGAACCCAGAGACCTTCTTATGGAGTCAGGACAAGATCCGGGCTCTGGAGATCGCTTTTTCTATCCCCGGATGGAAGCCACAATGTCCCTGGCTTTTTTCCTTGCAGCTTCCACAGCATCAAAGACCAGGGCCACAGCCATGCGTCGGCCCACATGGCTGACGGGTTTTCCGAAAATGCGGATAAACGCATTCTGGGAAAAGGCCGTATCCGGCACTTCCAGCATGGGCAGAGACGCTTTTTCGCTGCTTTTGAATGCCGCACTGGCTCCCGGCCCGTAAAAAACAAAATCCAGGGGCAGCCCCAGAACCGCCCGCACATGCAGGGCAAACTCACTCTGACTCTGGGTGATGAGGGTGACCATGCCCGTGTCATGGGGCCTTGGGCTGACCTCGCTGAAATAGACCTCATCCTTGCTCACGAAAAATTCCACCCCAAAAATTCCCCTGCCTCCCAGACCCTCGGTGATGGTTTTCGCCATGGCCTGGGCTTTTCTGAGGACGGCTTCCGGCATGTCCATGGGCTGCCAGCTGAGAACATAATCCCCGTCTTCCTGAATATGGCCTATGGGTTCGCAGAAGACCGTCTCCTTTTCCGTACGTGCCGTAAGCAGGGTGATTTCATAATCAAAATCCACAAAGGCTTCCACGATCAGCTCGCTGGCATCCCCTCTGGCTTCCTTGGCGTGCTCCCATGCCCGGGCCACATCCGCTTCACAACGGATAACACTCTGGCCGTGGCCTGAAGAACTCATCACAGGCTTGACCACGCAGGGAAGGCCCAGCTCTCCGGCTGCGGCTTTCAGCTCCCCATGGGTTTTCACAAAGCGGTAGGCGCTTGTCTTAAGCCCCAGCTCCTTTTCCGCAAACTCGCGGATGTTTTTGCGGTTCATGGTTTTTCTCACCGCCTCTGCGTTGGGGATCACATGAAATCCCTCTTTTTCAGCATCCTCCAGGGCTTCAATGCTCAGGGCTTCAATTTCCGGAAGAATAAATGCAGGTTTTTCCCGGCGGATCAGATCGAGAAGCGCTTCTTTGTTTTTCATGTCAATAACATGGGAGCGATTGGCCACAAGATGGGCCGGGGCATGGGGATAGGAATCCACAGCCACGGTTTCAAGGCCAAGGCGCGCTGCCTCAATCACCACTTCCTTGCCCAGCTCGCCACTGCCAAGGAGCATGATTTTCATGCTCCTGCTTTTCAATGGGGGTGTGAATAGCATGATTTCCTCTGTGTTGAGATGAAAGATGAAAATGCAGGGGGTTTCATGGTCCGCTCCCTCTCCTGATTCTGGATAAAAAATCAGAACAAGGACGCATGATCCCAGGGTCCCAGCCGCCTGGGGCTGGATCTGTTTATACATGGGCCCTGGCTCTTTTGCCACAAGGATGGATTCAGGCTGAAAACACACTTCATGAGGATGGAAAGGAACAAGCCGGAAAAAAAGGGGGGTGTCCTCCGGAAAAGTATTCCCGGAGGACGGGGGAGGAGGATCTAATGTTGCCCAACAGGCAGGACGGCTTTGCCGTATTGTTCATTAAGAACTTCTGCCATGGCGAGATAAATGGCGCTTAAGCCACAGATAATACCTTCAAAACCGGCAATTCTGCCGATCAGCTCGGAACCAGTCCAATCCTTGATGGCCAGCAAGAAGAAAAGCAGGGTCAGGCTGCCAAAGACAAACTGAAGCCCCTTGTTCGATTTGAGCGTTCCGAAAAACATGAAAAGCGTGAATACTCCCCAGAGAAAAAGATACCATCCCATAAAAATCGGCGGGGTTGGCTCCGCCCATCCCATGGTGGGCATGAGGATCAGGGCCACAAGGGTCAGCCAGAAATGTCCATAGGAGATAAAAGCCGTAACACCAAAGGTGTTGCCTTTTCTGAACTCCAGAATCCCGGCGATGATCTGTGCAAGACCGCCGTAAAAAAGCCCCATGGCAAGAATCATGGAACTGATGGGGAAAAAACCCGCATTATGGATGTTGAGTAAAACGGTGGTCATGCCAAAGCCCATAAGCCCCAATGGGCCAGGATTCGCCAAGGTATCACTCTTCATGAATCAAACGCTCCTTCCTGCAAAAAAGATCTGTTTTTTTATCCTTTCGGGTAAGGCCTTCCCCACCCGATGCGCCAACCCCTGCGAACTCTTTTCAGATCTCCCGGATCCGTTCCGGGTCTCCGTTGTTTCTTGCCAGGCCAGCGGAAATGGCAAGTCTGTAATGGGGGATAGCAAAGGGAGTGCCAGTCTCCTTTTTCAAAAAGAAAAAAGGTCTTGCTTCTTTTTTTATAAAAAAACGTCCAAAGCCTTTGTCCATGGGCGTTCAAAAGGAAAAGGGAAAAAGGAGAGATCCTGGGGGGAAAACAATTAAAATCTTGAATTCATAGAAGAATGAAAACTACTCCTGCTGGAGAAATCTTTTCTCAGGCTTAAGAAAACAAAGCTTTGGCGCGCAAAAAAATCCATCCGGAATGAGCCATAAATGTCACAGAATTAAAAAATATTTAAGATAAACACCTAAAAATAAAGCCATATACCACAATGTGCCACCTATGTCTCATCCTGAGCCTTTTCCAACCCATACCTTTCCATTTTCCGAAACAGGGTACGCCGGGAAATCCCCAGGGCCTGGGCCGTATGAATCCGATGCCAGCGGTTCTTCTCAAGGGTTTTCACAAGAAGATTTTTCTCAAAACGCTCCAGGGCCTCATTCAGGGAAAGTCCATCGGAGATGGGTTCTTTTTCCGCAGATCCAACTTTTCGACCCCTGCCCGTAAAATCGACCTGCTTGAGGGTCACATAACGGCGAAGGACGTTTTGCAGCTCCCGGACATTTCCCGGCCAGTTGTAATTGTAAAGGGCCTCGATATCCCTTCCGGGTAGGGCGTCAATGTTCAGGGTGGATCCCAGGGTACTCAGAAAGTGATCCACAAGCAGGGCCAGGTCTTCTTTTCTTTCACGCAGGGGAGGAATGGTCACGGGAAGCACATAGATTCTGTAAAAAAAATCTTCCCTGAACCTGCCGATATGCACTTCTTCATACAGATTGCGGTTGGTGGCGGCGACAATTCTGAAATCCGAGTGCTTCACCTCAGTGCTGCCCACCTGTGAATAACCGCCCCCATCAATGGCCCGGAGGAGCTTCACCTGCATCCCGAGGGAAAGTTCCCCCACTTCATCGAGAAAAAGGGTGCCTCCGTCTGCTTTGTCGAGAAAACCTTTTTTCTCCGTATGCGCGCCTGTAAAAGCGCCTCGGGTATGGCCGAAAAATTCTGTTTCGATGAGCGTTTCAGGAATGGCCCCACAATTGACAGCAACAAACTGCCTGTCTTTACGCTCACTGATGTCATGGATGGCCCTGGCCACCAACTCCTTGCCCACACCAGACTCTCCCACAATGATCACGTTGTCCGATGAGTCCGCTGCTTTGAGAATAAGATCGTACACCTCCTGCATTTTCCGGCTTTTACCGATGATGTCGCAGAATCTGAAACGTTCCTTCATGGAGGATCGTAAAAGGTTGTTCTGCTGTTGCAGGGCTTCTGACTCCTTTCTCATCTGGATTTCCCAGAGCTTCTGCTGGGTGATGTCCTGAATCGTGGTAACCGCTCCGCTCATCCTGCCTTTGCTGTCAAAGACCGGAGCGGCAAGAAAATAAATGTATCGGGCTTTACCATTAATATTCTCAAAAAAATCAGTAGCTTCCCATGCGTGGGGGACAATTTCAGATTTTGCCGGATTCTTCCCTTCATAGATCTCGAGAAACTTCTCATAATCCTGCTCAATGATGAGGTCGGCCAGAACGGGCCGCTTGTACTCATAGAAAACTTTCCACTGAAAATCCGTTCCGATCATCTCGCGGGCAGGAATCCCGAATAACAATTCGCAGGCCTTATTCCACACCACAACCCTATGATCCAGGCCAATGGCAAACTGCGCAATGGGCGTACACTCCAGCAGGTTCAGCATGTAATTCCCATCCTTTCCTGAAAAATCCCCAGACCCTGACCAGGCAGGCCCACTGAGCACAGGGCCTGGCCCCCTGTAAAAGGCCTCACTCCTATTCTTTACCATGTGCTGAAACAAAAACCAGACCCAGGCCGCTCCTGTCCTCTGATTTCACCGTTTTGCAAGCCGGGTCATTTTTTTCACGGCATCCCAATTTTTTCTGCCCCCATCCCGATCCAGGCTTTTTCCATGGGCCAGACCCAGGGCCTCCAATCATGTCCATTTACTGAGCATACCCTATCACAGAATGTACACACACAGAATTTATCAAGGGACAATCCGCCCCCTGCCCGCAATCCGCTTCACCCATGAATCCCTTTGATTTTAAACCGTTAAGTCATGCCCACCCCCCCTTCTCCCCCATCTTTTTCATTCTCTGGCACACATCCTGCTGAAGGCCCTGTTCCGGTTCCCCGTGAACAGGGAGACCCCTTTATTTTTACCCATCCTTCCGCAACATTCGGGCCTTACAATTTTTTAAAGGCCCCGCCATAAAGGAGAAAAAAAACCCATGCAGAGACTACTGGATTCCCGCCTTCCCCTGCTTGCCTGTCTGCCCCAGAAAGTTTTCAATCTCAGCTACATGGAAAGCCTGCACAGGGCAGGGGCCCTTCCGGTTCTGGATGCGGAGTTCATGGACACAGAAACTCTTCTGGAGGCAGGCAGGACGCTGGATGAAAAAAACATCCTCTTTGCCATCCGGGTTCCCCTTTCCCGAAAAGACCTTTTGGAGAAGCTTAAAAAAAATCCCCCCCGGTATCTGGAAGCCCTTATTTTTTCCTATGATTTTGAGGATGCCTTAAAGAATCTGGATCTGAAAGCCTGGCCCGTCAAACGTCTTCTGGAGATCAAACACACAGGCCACGGCCCGGAGCTTTCCCGCATGGGTGTTCATGGGCTGGTCTTGAAGGGCCTTGAGGCCGGAGGCTCCGTTTCCCGGCACACGGCCCTCATTCTCATGCAGGAGTATCTTGAGGCAAGTAATCTTCCCCTTTTTATCCACGGAGGGGTGGGCATGCACACGGCAGCGGGTTTTTTCAGTGCAGGAGCCAGCGGCCTTGTGCTGGATGCCCAGCTCTGGCTCTGCCGGGAATCTCCCCTTGGGGAGAATTTCCGCAAACTTCTCCATGGCATGGAGGATCTCGACACCCTGCTGCTGGAAGGCCCGGAAGGTTCCCGCTACCGCTTTTTTGCAAGGCTCGGCACCCGTGTGGCCCAGGATCTGAAAAAGCTGGAGCCCCGCTTTGTGCTGGGTGCGGATCAGAAAAGCGAAGAAGCCCGCATCCTTTCTGAAACCCTGAAGGAAAAAATGGCCGATCTTTCCGATGGGTCTGCGGAAAGCGTGCAGAGTCTTTTTTATCTGGGGCAGGATGCCGTGTTTGCAAGGCATTTTCTTCGCAGGGGCGACGGTGTGGAAGCCATGATCCACGGGCTTTTTGAGGAAGTGAGAAAAAGCCTTGCCGTTTTAGAAACGGCCGACCCCTTACGGGCCGGGAGTCCCCTTGCGATGGAGCACGGGGTGAGGTACCCCATCATGCAGGGCCCCATGGCCAACATCAGCGACAATGCGGACTTTGCCGAGAAGGTGGCAGAGGCCGGAGGCCTCCCCTTTTTTGCCATGGGCAGCCTGCCTGTTCCACTGGCGGAAACCATGCTGGAGAAAGCTTCGGAAAAGGGCATTCCCTGCGGTGCGGGGCTCATCGGCATTGAGGCCTTCAACCGCCGCCTTGCGGAACACATGGACCTTACCCGCAAATTCAACATTCCCTTTGCCCTTATCGCAGGGGGAAGCCCCGCCCAGGTGCGGGAGCTGGAAGCCTCCGGTATCCGCACCTACCTGCATACCCCCGCCACCCGCATGCTGGAAAACGCCCTTGTCGGCGGGGTGTCCCGTTTCATTCTGGAAGGTACGGAGTGCGGCGGCCATGTGGGCTCCCTCTCAAGCCTTGTGCTCTGGGAAATGGGCACGGAGCTTTTGTCTCAGCTGGAGGATGCTGCATTACAGGAAAAAACCCTTGTGTATGCAGGGGGCATTTCCACGGAAGCGGCCTCCCATTTCATCTCCGGCATGGCGGCAGGTCTTTCCCAAAGGGGCCTTAAGATCGGCATTCAGGTGGGCACGGCCTATCTTTTCACCCGTGAGATTGTGGAAACGGGCGCTCTCCATGCCCGGTATCAGAAGGAAGTGCTGCACCAGAAGGAAACCCAGGTGATTGGCCGCACCGTAGGCCTTCCCTCCCGCACGCTGGCCAGCCCCTTTTCCCTCAGAATGCGGGAGCTGGAGCACAGCCGCATGGAAAAGGGCGATCCCCTTTCTGAGCGGAAAGATGCCTTTGAAAAGGACAACATGGGCTCCCTTCTCATTGCGGCCAAGGGAATGGTGCCGGATTTTTCCGGAAAAAGTCTCGAATGCGAGATGCTTAAAGAAGAGGACATCTTTGAAAAGGGCAACTTCTGCGTGGGCGATTCCCTGGTCTTCTTCCAAGATACCTGCACCATAAAATCCATTCACGCTCATCTTTTTGAGAACAAGACGGCCCTGCGGCGGCATCTCGACAGTCTGGAACGGCTCACCCGGCCCGATGGGGAAATTTATGATGAAATCGCCGTGGTGGGCATGGGCTGTGTGCTGCCGGATGCTCCTTCGCCAGAGGCTTTCTGGGAGAATATCTTACACCGCCATGTTTCCATCCGGAAGATGGAGGAAAGCCGCCTGCCGTCCCTCTATGTGAGTGAGGATAAAGGTGCGGAAGATAAAAGCTACACCTCGGTTGCTGCTGATGTTCGGGGTTTTACCTTTGATCCGGTCACATACGGGCTGGATGCCAAAACCGGAGCCCGCCTTTCCCGCAGTCAGCAGCTGGTTCTGGAAGCCGCGTATCAGGCAGCCAACTCCGGTGGATTTTCTGTGCAAAACAGTAAGGGGAGTAAAACCCTTCCTTTAGAAACGCCTGTGATTCTTGCTTCCTGCCTTGGCAATGAACTCACCCATGATCTGCACATGAAATACTGGACTCCGGAAATCCTTTCTGTCCTGAAAGACCTGCAGGAGTTTGAAGCCCTTGAAGAAGGGGAAAAGGCCGCTCTGGTGAAAGAGATCAGAGAAAGCCTTGCGGGAAAATTCCGCAATGAGCCGCCGGATACGGCTGTCCTCAACATCGAGGCCAGCCGGGTAGCCGCCTGCCTGGGAGTGGAAGGCCCCAACTATCTCATCGACGCGGCCTGTGCCACCAGCTTTGCGGCTTTAGACTGCGCCATGCAGGAGCTTCTTTCCGGCAGGGCCCAGGCGGCCATCGTGGGAGGCATCAATACCAATCTTGCTCCGGAAACCTTTGTGGGCTTTTCCAAGATGGGCGCTTTGTCCGCCCAAGGTTCCTGGCCCTTTGACGGCCGGGCCGACGGCTTTGTGCTGGGCGAAGGGGCTGTGGTTTTTATCCTGAAGCGCATGCGGGATGCTATGGCCGAAGGGGATAAAATCTTTGGCGTGATCCGGGGTATGGGGGCCAGCTCCGATGGCAAGGGCAAGGCCATTGCCGCTCCCAATGTGAAGGGGCAGATACTGGCCATGGGCCGGGCCTTTGAAAACATGAAACGGCCCGCTTCGCCCGAGGCCGTCACCTTTCTGGAAGCCCACGGCACCTCCACCCGCATGGGCGATGCGGCAGAACTTGAAAGCGTGAAGGGTTTTTATGGCAAAAACCCAAGCCTTGGGGTGAGTTCCGCCAAAAGTCAGGTGGGCCATCTTCTGGGAGGGGCCGGAGCCGCAGGACTTTTAAAGGCTCTTCTGGCTCTGAACCACCGTATCCTTCCGCCCAACGGGGATTTTGAGGAACTGGGGCCGGTGCACGATCTTTCGGGAACGGGCATCTTTGTGGTGAAGGAGGCCTCTCCCTGGCCTTCAGAAAAAGATCAGCCGCTACTGGCTGCGGTCAGCGCCTATGGCTTCGGAGGCATCAACTACCACTGCGTGCTGGAAGCCCCCACCCCAGATTACAGGCCCCTTAAGCGGGAGGTGTTTCCCGACCTTTCCTTTGATCCCAATGATCAGCGCATCGTGGTGGCGGGCATGGGGCTGGTGCTGCCCGGAACCGGGGATGAAAAAAGCTTCATGGAAACCATGGCTTCGGGAAAAAGCCTTCTCACGGAAAAAGCCCATCTGGGCTTTGATGCAAAAACCTATGCGGAAGAAGACAGGGAATACCGCATTCCCTTTCTCAAAGCCGGTCTGTGCAGGGATTTCACCTTTGATGCCATGCGCTTTCGCATTCCGCCCAAAAGCCTTGCCTTCATTGACAGAGGCCAGCTTCTGGCCCTTACGGCGGCGGATCGGGCCATCCGTGGGGCGGGTCTGGAAGAGGCGCTGAAAACTCCTGCCAACCGGGTCGGGGTGATGCTGGGTGCCATATCCAGTACCCGGCATGTGGAAAACATTCTCCGCATCCGCCTTGATTTTGTGGCGGCCTGCATGGAAAAAACCAAGGGCCTTTCTCCGGAAAAAAGCGCAAAGCTGGCGGAAGCCCTGACCGCTGTCTTCCGCAAACGGCTGCCGCCCAATACGGAAGACACCACACCGGGCCTGCTCACCAATATCGTGTCCGGCAGGGTGGCCAATGTGCTGAACTGCAACGGCCCCAATTTCACCGTGGATGCGGCCTGTGCCTCTTCGGGCTTTGCCCTGCGGGCAGCCATGATGCACCTTGTGTCCGGCCGCTGCGATTATGTGATCAGCGGTGGGGTGGATTCGGCCTTTTATCCTGCGGCCCTCCTCGTTTTCAAGCGTCTGGGCCTGCTTTCAAAGGACGGCACCCGCTTCTGGGACAAGGGCAAGTCTCAAGGGGTGAACCTCTCGGAAGGGGCTGCGGTGCAGGTGCTCACCACCTATGGGAAAGCAAAGGAAAAGGGGCTTCCCATTTTAGGAGAAATCCGCAGCATTGCCATGGCCTCCAGAGCGGGAGAAAGTGTTTTCGCCCTTTCAGAAAATCTGCTGGCAAGGGAAATGCGGGCAGCCTACCGGGAAGCGGGCATGCTGCCTTCGGACCTGCACCACCTCGATCCCTTCGGCTTTGGCCACAGAATTCCGGACAGCATGGAAAAACGGGCCGTGCACATGGGCCTTGACGGTGCCTCCGGCATTTCCTTTGGCAACATCAAGCCGGAATACGGGTATTACAAAGGAGCCAATCCCGCCATTATCCTTTCCCGGCTCCTTCTCATGCAAAAAAACAGAAAAAGACTGCCCCACCACAGCTTTGATCCGGAAACCACCCTCATGGAAGCGGGCGGTCCTCTGGTGAGCCCGGATGCGGCCGAAGATCTTGGCCAGATGCGAAGACCGGCCCTTGCCACCAACCTCCATGGCTTTGGGGGCAACCATGGGCATATGGTGGTTTCTGCCCTGCCGCCCTTCCTCCGGAAAGAAGAGGCCGGAAAAGAAGAAAGGCGGACCGATTCCCTGCAGCCCTCTCTGGTCCTGCCAGCCACCCTTAGCGGGATGTCCGTGCTCCTTTCCGGTCAGGGAGCCCAGAAGGTGGGCATGATGAGGGAGCTCTACGGAGCCTATCCTGAAATCCGCAGCCTCGGGGATGGGGCGGAAAGGCTCTTTCAGGCAAAACGGGGAAAAAGTCTCTTACGCCTGATGTTTGAAGGAAAGGGCGGGGATCTCAACCACACGGAAAACACCCAGCCTGCGGTATTTCTGGCCTCTGCCGCCATCCACAGCCTGCTTGTGAAAAAGGGCCTGAAACCCGATGCCTGGCTGGGCCACAGCCTTGGGGAATATACGGCCCTCTTTGCCTCCGGCGCTTTAGATTTTGATGCGGCCTTTTCTCTGGTGCTCGCCCGCTCTTCTCTGATGCAGCGGGCCGCAGGAGATTTTCCCGGCAGCATCATGGCCGTCTTCAAAGGGCCGCAGGAGGTGGCGGATCTGATTGCGGCCTTCAATGCCGAAGGGGTGTACATCGCCAACAAGAACGCCCCCGGCCAGACCGTGGTTTCCGGCGAAAAAACGGCCATGCTGCGCTTTGGGGAGTTTCTTACCCAGAAAAGTGTGCTTTTCCGCAAACTGAACCTTTCCGGAGCCTTTCACACGCCGCTCTTTGCCGATGCCGCCAAAGGCATGGCCAAGGCCCTCGCTCCCCTGCGTTTTCAAACTAAAGCCTTGCCCCGCATCATCTCCAACGTCACGGCAAAACCCTATCCCGAAGATGAGAACGCGGTGAAAGAACTCCTTACCCGGCAGATGGTTTCTCCCGTGGAGTTCATGGAAGGGGTGCGTCACCTCTATGATCAGGGCTGCCGCTCCTTCCTTGAGGTGGGGCCGGGCAATCTTCTGGCCCGTCTGGTGGACAGCCACCGCCTGGAAGGGCTGGATCTGCGCTCTGCCATTGACCCCAAAAAGGGTGAAACCGCCAGCATGGAGGCCCTGCTCGTAAGTCTTGGCAGTAAAAATTCCCTCTCTGAAAAAAGAGAGACACCGCCACAGCCCAAGAACCATACCACCGGAAATCAGACCCAAGTCAGGGGAAATGCCGCCATGAAAAAGGATCAAACCCAAGGGTTTGCCGCGTTTTTAGAGGCCAACCGCAGCCGCATGGAAGCTGCCCTTTTGGAGGAATATGAGAAAGAGCAGGAAGGCCTTCGCCTGAAAGCCTATGAAAATTTTGGTTTCTACACGGGTGCCGTTTCCATTGCAGGGGTTTCCGTGGGTCTTCCCGGAAGCGGCAGGGCCGTTTTTTCCGATGATCATTTTGAGAGCCTCATA
>NZ_JAVETM010000030.1:0-45211 GCF_034006065.1 Desulfobotulus sp.
GAAGGGGGGGGGTGAAGAATTGGGGAGGAAAAAACTTGCCTTAGTGGGTGGAGTGGCTGTGGGAGACGGACACGCCGCGCCATAGGGCGGCGGAAACCACCGCCCCGTTATACGCACGCTTCGCACCAAGACGACTACATATACAACAATCATATCTCTATGATTAAGAAGGAAGATATTTGGCTACTTTATTGCGTTTTTAGCACATAACTTGCCTGCCGTCACAACAATAGTTTTTCCCTTTGCACGGCTTATGGATATGGTCATATGAAATTTGTCTTCACACCATTTGCTTTTCAAAACGGAAGAAATAATCTCCACCTAACATATTTTCAGGCGTATGGTAGTCTTTGTGCTGAGGATTGAAAAATTCCACTATGTGAAAACCACAACGATTTACATAAAAATGAATATTTCGCTTTTCAAAATATGGAGTAACGGTTTCCCAAACTTTGGTGTCAGGGTGCAGTTTTTCAAGCTCTTTCCAAATGGTCTGTCCCACACCACGACTCTGAGTTCCATATTTAACATAGAGAAAATTAAGATGATTGCACTGTGCTTCCTCGTCAATTACAACCATTGCACCGCCAACCATTTCACCATCTATTATCGCTTTGTAAGCGATTGCCCCTTTGATATTTAATGAACGGTCGATATCCTCTTCGGGAAGTATCTCTTCATCTAAGTCAGAAAATTCCGCTGCTGCTCCTTTTTGGAAAGCCTCTTGCATATCCTTTTTGTAATCTCTCAAATCTTCTTGACTGACAGGTAATAACTTAAAATTCATATATGATGCTCCTTTTGCTGAATAATGATATTTTTTTCGCTTTGCGATAAGGAATACTAATGTAAACACAACCGCCATTACTTCAGCCACAACAATGGAAATCCAAATACCATCAATTCCCCAAATCATCGGGAGAAGCAAAACGGCGCCGAGTTGGAACACCAATGTCCGCAAGAAGGAAATGATAGCGGATGTTAGCCCATCGTTCATGGAAGTAAAAAAGCCTGAGCCAAAAATAGCAAAACCCATAAAGGGAAAAGCAATGGCGAAAATTCGGAACCCTGAAACAGTCAGATCCATCAGTTTCTTATCGTATCCCACGAAAATTTGTGCCAACGGAACAGCAAGCAACTGTGCGGCAGTTACCATAACGATTCCACTAACCCCAAGTAGACGAAGGCTCTTTTTCAAAAGTCCCTTGAGTTCATCGTGATTTCTTGATCCATCATGATAAGAGAAAACAGGTGCGACCCCTATAGAGTAGCCTATAAAGGTTGCCGAGAAAATCATGCTCACAAACATCATGACACCGTAGGCAGCCACCCCATTTTCTCCGGCGAATTTCAGAAGCTGTATGTTATAGAGTATTCCCACAATACTCATGGAAACATTGTTCATGAATTCGGAAGATCCGTTGGTACAAGCTTTAAAAATTGCCTTGCCATCAAAGATGGTTTTACCAAGATGAAGAATACTGCTGTTTTTCATCGAAAAATAAATAAGTGGTATAACACCGCCTATAAACTGGCTGACAGATGTGGCAATAGCTGCTCCTGCCAGCTTATATTCCAGCGGCAGGGAAATCACTAATACCGCATCCAAAACCATATTGGTAACACCGGCTGCACCAGTCACGAAAAGGCCGAGTCGAGGCTTTTCTGCTGCTACAAAAAAACTCTGAAACATAAGCTGCAACACAAAAAACGGTAAAGTTGTGAGAACAATTCGTCCATAAACAATACAATGCTCAAGTAGCTCGCCTTTTGCACCAAGAAGTGTAGCAATCGGACGAATGAATACAAATCCTAATATAGCGAATAGTACACCAAGAACGAAAGCCACATACACGAACAGGGAAAAATATCTGTTTGCCTTTTCCTTGTCACCCGCACCAAAGGTGTTGGCAACTATGGCGGTTCCTCCGGTGCCAAACATGAAGCCCACAGTTGCCACGATCATCAAAAATGGCATGATCAGAGTGACTGCAGAAAATGCAATTTTGCCTGCATAATTAGAAACAAAAAAACCGTCCACCACGCTATAAATGGATGTAAAAATCATCATAGCAATGGACGGAAGTGTAAAGTTAATCAGCTTACCATAGGTAAAACGATCTGAAAGCTGTATCTTCATAATTTTGTCTCTTATAAACCAGCAATTTGAGTACGAAAACAGTCAACATATTTTCCCATTAGACGGATATAGGTATTGATTTCTTCTGTTGACCAGGATTCAAAAGCCCTTACTTCCGCTTCATAGAGTTTAGCTACAGTCTTATTCACATACTCCCTACCCTTTTCTGTTAAGACAATTTTTTTTGATCTTCCTGTGTACTTTTCCAGATATAGAATGTCATCGGTCTCTAATCCTCGAATCGCCGAGTTTACCGTCTGCTTGCTGATTCCCGATTTCTTATAAACATCGCTGAGCAAACAATTTTCACCTGTATTGTAGATAGTATACAAAACAATAGAAACGCTATCTGTAATACCGAGCTTCAAGGATGCCTGATGATACAATGCTTCCATTTCAGAAGTCAGATAATTGATTCGATGGATTTCTTCAAAGCTCTTTTGAGTCATTACTCCCTCCTTAAAAAGTACGATTTCATACCGTTTAAAGCCCTAGTACGAAATCGTACTTTTGTCAATAGAATTCATATCAACCATGGGAAGGAACCATTAGGAGCCATAGGATAGTGAACCATAGGACACCCACTTTGTATAGGACACCCACTTTGTTGTTTCGAACCGTCCACTCAACCATCGGATACATCCCCGGATATCCCCCCTGCAAAACCCAGAGCTTCCCTTGCCCCCTTTGACAACCTCACAGATATTTCCTTTGCCATTCCCTTCGGATTCCATGAATATGCAGAGCTGGTGGGCTGGACAGGCAGGCAACTCCGGCGAAAAAAGAGGAGCATCCGTGAAAAAACCCCGCCAATTCTAAAGCGGTTAGGTGTGGATGCGGCTCTTTTTGTTTCTTCCATGGATACCCTGCTGGACCAGTTCGGAACCGCCGTGGGTGATCCGGAAGTATTGAGGATGCACTGCAAGCTCAGGGGACTTCGATCTGTGCCTGGGATTCGGTGCGATCTCTTTTTTGATGCGGCCTGATGAAGCATGGCTCCATATAAAACTGGATACGGAGCACTTCTGCCTTTACGCTGAACCGCGTCGTAAGTTTTCCCTCCCGCCTGGGCCAAGGGCACCCTCTTCTTTTTTTACAAAAGCAGGAGAATGTGAGCAATGGACATTGGAAAGCATATTATTGAAAGGGCCATGAAAAACGGAGCCACCCTTGCCGGTATAGCAAGGATGGAAGACATCAAAAAATCAGCGTCTCACACCATATACAAGAAAATGGGAGACTATTCAGGAGCGGGGGTTATCAATGAGAATAATCTTCCTGATTATCAATTATTCTCCTGGCCTGATTCTGTAAAATCCATACTCGTGATTGGACTCTCACATCCTCAGGATAAGCCTGAGCTTGACTGGTGGGATGGCAGAGGAACATCCGGTAACCGTATTTTGATTGACATCATAAAACGGACAAGCCAGGAAATTGAAAACACCTTGAAAATAAAAACCACGAAGCTTCATTATTTTATCGAAAAAGGAGGGATTTTCCTCAAAGATGCTGCGGTGCTGGCAGGACTTGGGTGTATTGGGAAGAATAATATGCTGATAACTCCGTCCCATGGTCCCCGAATTCGACTCAGGGCATTATGTTTAGATGCTGAACTCTCCCCAACCGGACCTGTTGCCTTTGATCCCTGTGCTGACTGTAAGGCTTATTGCAGGAAAATTTGCCCGGAAAATGCGATGAACGAAAAGCCTCCCATTTTCAGCACCTTTGAATTTTCTGATTCCCTGCCCGGAAGGGATGGCACTTACAATAGGGATCTCTGTAGTATAAGGATGGAAAAAGACCTGAACGAAAGCTCTAAAAGCAAGGACGGCAAGGAACCTTTGGTAAAATATTGCAGGCTGTGTGAATATACGTGTCCGGTAGGAAAATAACTAAGAATTTCTGGAGGACCTGTTTTTAATCAATTAAACCTTAGATTATATTACAAAATCTGATTACAGCAGTCTTTCAGTCATATGAACCTTAATTATGGAAATTATACTCCGCACGGTCATTTTTGAAACAAAGAGATGAACATCGTGGTTGTTTATTACTTTCTGCCCTCACCCCCGGCCCCTCTCCCACAGGAGAGGGGAGAAAAAAATATCCTCAAGGCTCCCTTTTCCACTGGGCTCATCTTTACCCATAAGTCGGTTTATATAAACTAAACGGTAGTAGTAAACGGTAGGACACCCACTTTGTTGTTCCCAGATCACAACCTACATAGAAATTTTTTACAATCGGCAACGACGACAGAAGAGGCTTGGCTATCTCTGTCCCGCAGCCTATGAGAAACAATTTTTCAAAGAGCACCAGGTGGCTTACATATGTTGGTGTCCGCTATTGGCGACTGACCCCACAGAAAAAAGGTCTTTCCCATCTTGATAGCATTGCAAAAGCATACCATAAAAGTTAGCACTTTTTTTAGAGCAAAGGAAACTCAGTATATTTTGGCTTAATGCCGAATGAATTATGATCTTATTAGTAGTTTATTTCGCAAACTCTATGCAAAGAGGTATAATTTATGACCGCTACATATCGACGAATGATCTTGCTATGCGTCATCTTCATCTTGTCAGTATCTTCAACCTATTCCTCATCAATTTCTATGATTGAGATCCCCATATCTTTCGATCATGCAAACCTTCCCATGGTCGAATTGGTGATCGGCAAGCACCGCGGGAAGTTCTATGTAGATACGGGAGCCAAGGGTCTGCACTTACCGAAGCTGACTGCTGATACTATACACGGACTCAAATTGACAGGCCGTACAGTAAAGAGTATTGACCTGGCTGGAAGGGTCCGCGAAGATGCGGAGTTCATGATCCCTGAATTGCAGATGAATGGAATGCTATTTCGCAATGTCACCGGGCAATATTTGTCTGACTGGGGAGTGGGGAAATCCGAGTTCCAATTACCCGTCATTGGGCTTGATGTTCTTCAACAAAAAGAACTCGTCATCGATTTTCCCCGGAAGAAGATCTTAATGAGCGATACCCCAATTGCTTTCGACGCGCTCTACCACTCAACGCAGGATCTTCAATTCACGCGTGAGGACGAAGGACTCGTCATATCAGCGCATATCGGTAACCAGGATTGGCCTTTTGTCTTGGATTGTGCTGCCAGTATATCGATCATAAAGGCTTCCGCAACTATTAATAACGATTTGATCGCTCCTTGCGCGTTTAACCTGCCTGGTGGACGTTGTGAGGCGGTGAGTGGTCATGTCGATTGTGGAGAAAAGATGATTACCCTGCAATTGATTCGAATGCCTTTGCCGGACCAGTTCAAACCGATGGGAGTAATCGGGCATGATTTCTTCAGTCGATGCGCTCTTTATTTGAGCAAGGATCATGATATTATGAAGATTGCCTGCACAAACTGAGATTCCGCTGGGCTCAATCCCCGCCGGTGAAGGCCCCGTTATGTTTATCATCGACCTAACGAAAATAGGAAGAAAACATGTCAAAGGAATTGAAAGCTTCATCACTGAAAGTGCAAGAATTTTTGTCCCAGCATGGTCAGGACTTTGTTGTCCAACAAATGCCTAGCTCGACCCGTACAGCGGTAGAAGCAGCAGAGTCTATAGGCTGTACGGTTTCCCAAATAGCGAAGTCTTTAATTTTCAAGCACGGAGAAACGGGGGAGGCCGTTTTAGTGGTAGCGTCAGGTACCAACATGGTTTGTCTTGATAAAGTAAGAGAGGCAACGGGCATTGTACTCAAAAAAGCGGACGCTGCGTTTGTACGAGAAAAAGTTGGCTATGCCATTGGCGGGGTTCCACCGGTCGCACACAGCTCATCGGTTCAAACTCTCTTGGATATAGACTTACATCAATACACTGAGATTTGGGCGGCAGCAGGAACTCCGAATTCAGTATTTAAGCTCAATCCACAGTATTTGGGCGACCTCACACAAGGTCAATGGATAGATTTGGCTAAATAAAGTTCCATTATAGTCCAGTTCCAAAGGGCACCCATTTTGTTGTTGGAAGGTGATGTCTCCCGATGGTGGTGGTGCGCCAGAGGGAAAGCTTGGGGAAAAAATTGAGGCATCCTTTGGCTCCTTTGATGCGTTTAAAGAAGCCTTCACCCAGGCGGCCCTTTCCCGTTTTGGCAGCGAATGGGTCGGCTCTGTGTTGCAAAGGAGGGTTCCCTTTTCATTACATCCACACCCAATCAGGATAATCCCCTGATGGATACCGTTGAAAAACAGGGAAAACCCATTCAGGCACTGGATGTATGGGAGTATGCCTATTACCTGAGCTACCAGAACAAAAGGGGCAGCTACATTGATGCCTTCTGACATGTGGTTGACTGGGATGCGGTGGCAGCTTTTTTTGAAGCCAATCTGTAATGCAGGAAAGGGTTGGACAATTATATTCTAAAATAATATTTGACAAAAATATCTTTTTTGTTATATTAAATTTGTTTTTTTTGTAAGGGTGGTCTGTTTTTTGATTCTGTCTCATTTTTACGTCCGCATTCAGCCCAAAGGCTGGTGCGGGTGTTTTTGTTTGCGCCTGGGTCTTTTTTTGTTTTTTAGATTTAACTATTTTATTTTATTGTTTATTTTTTATTAAAAAAGGAGAAAAAAAATGAAAAGGGAAGAAGTTAAAGCCATTTTGATCCAGCTTGGAAGTGTCCATTTTACGGATTCTCCTGGCTTATTCCTTCAGAGACATGGAGAGTCAGATCAAGGATCCAATGAGCGGGAAGCCCTGTCTGTCCTGCGGCGGGAGCGGGACAGACTTGCAGAGCAGTTGAGGACCAGAACCCGTGAGTATGATGAGCTGCTCCGGTCCATCGGTGCCGTAAAAACTCTCAAAACAGTTTAAAAAACAGATTGAAAGAGAGTCCGATGAATCCTGCAGGCCTTTGTGTTGCAGGCTTTTTTTGTCTCTTCAGTCACGTCAGGCTGACCTGAAAATTCTCTGCCGTATAGATGCAGAGACCGTCGCAGAATACGGCAGCCTAACAGCTGTTACTAAAAAATTCATTTCCCACTCGACGGAGATAAAAATGCCTGATTGTTGTGATCAGATCTGAAACAGCGGATACTTTGTCGAGTGGGTTTCGGTCTTATTAGTAAGAAACGTCGTATATTAAGCTCTTAGGGGACACGAGTTTTACGATCTGCCTCCAACCCATGCGGTATGCTGTCACCTCCAACGAGGGAGGTGAAACATATCACACCACCGACTGGCAAAGAAGGAAATCGTGACCCTGAGCACACTGATTGAGAAGACAGTTCCATAGCACCAGTTCCATAGGACACCCATTTTGTTGTTCTTGCCGGTAAAGCTTTTCTCAAATACCGCAAGCATAAAGGTGCAAAGAAGTCCTCATTGCCGGACTTTTTTATCGGTACCATGCGACACCCACTTTGTTGTTTAGGCCAGATCCCCGAAAAGACATCAGGCGCCTTCACTGGCAAAGGTGGGGGTCCGGAATTCATCCTTTCGGCGATGATAGGCCATACCGGGCAAACAGTGGCGAAGGCTATTGCCTGCTATGCTGTCAGACACCATTGATCTCCCCCACGTTGTTGTTGGCCAGCTCTTTTTTCTTTGAAAAGTCCCTCATGGATGCAGATGGAATAAATTTTTAAAGTCATCTTTTTTGAGAATACCATCCAGCCACTCCGCCATGTCCGGTGAATCATAAAAGGGCTGATCCCTGAACTGGGCGATAAATGGGTCATAGTAGCTCTTCTCAAAGCGCATGATGCGTTCCCCCATCACTTCTCTCACCCGTACACCTTCCGGCCTGTGAAAGCGAAGATGCTCCGCACCCAGCATACCCATGTCCGCAAAAGCTTTCACCTTTTGGGTGCAGCGGCATGGATTGGACGCATCCACATGGCCACAGATCCCCTGCATGTAATGACTCACCCTCTGCCGTCCCCTGGATAGCTTTTTACGAAAAGCTTCTGGGGAAATATCCATCAACTCAGCTCCCAGCCTGTCCCTCACACCAAAGACACCACCAAGGAGAAAGGCCATCCTTTCCGGTCGTTTCAGACAGAGTATCATCCCCATCATACATCCGGTTTTTACTTCCTCCGCCAAAAGGGCGGTTTCCGGATGGGAGTGGGTTCTGTCGTCGGGCATTTTCTCAATAAGCGCCACATAGGTGTCAAAATCATGGATACGCACTTCAAATTTCTTTTTTTTCATGTTCAGCACATGGTTCACCACAATGCGGTAAAGCCAGGTACGGAAGGCCGCCTTGGAAGGATGATATCCTGAAAGACGGGTAAGCATCCGAATAAGAATTTCCTGGGTGATATCCATGGCATCCTCATGATCCATCACCATCTTGAAGGCAATGTTATAAATCCATGCCTGATGGCGGAGAGCAAGTCTTTCAAGGGCCTGTGCATCTCCATCCAGACAGGCCTGGACCAGCAGTAGATCCGATGTCCCGTCATCCTTTTCCTCTTTAAACGGGTTTTTCATTTTTTTAAGATTCTCCTATTTTCATGGGGAAGACAAAAAAATCTTCTGACTTCTGATACAGCAGAAATCCCCCTGTGTGACAGAAACATTTTTTTGTCACAGACCACATTCACAGATGTATCAGGTAAAAAGGAAACAAAGGAAAAAGCTCAATGGTAAACAGGATCATATGGATTTCAGGTATCGTCCTTATGTACTGGCAGGATGCAACAGTCAGAATCAGAGAGGAATGAAGGAGGAAGACATGCGAAAAGATGCAACCCCAGATGTTTCCAAAATTTCTGTACTTGATCTCAGCAGTCACCCGGTTCCACTGGACTCTTTGTGGCAGGACCGCAGAGTCGTTTTGGTATTCCTCCGTCACTACGGCTGACTCTTTGCCCGGCAGCAGGTGGCTGCCCTGATGGATATCAAAGAAGAGCTGGATGCAATGAAAGTGGCATTAGTCAGCATCGGCAGCGGGACACCTGAAGATGGCCGTTACTTTGTTGAAAAATTTTCATACCATGGGGAAATGTATCTGGATCCGGAACTGAATGCATACAAGGTCTTTAATTTGAAACGGGGGTTCTGGCGGACACTGGGACCTTCTCCTCTGGTGCGCGGGTTCAAGGCCATAAAACAGGGATTCCGGCAGGGTCGCAGTGCCGGAGATCTCTGGCAGCAGGGAGGTATTTTTGTCATCGGACCCGGAAACAGGCTGCTCTTTGAGCATATCAACAGCATGGCAGGGGATGAGGCAGACCTTAATGATGTTCTCAGGGCAGCAGCCCGAACATCATAGAATACTCATTTTGTAGCCATTTTTTCCCAAGAACGAAAAAGCGGGAGACGCTTCCCCCGCAGGGAAGCCCTCCCGCACTTCAGGCCGTTGATGCATGGCAGAGACCCCACCACCCTCCGGCCCTCTCCCAGAGGGAAAGGGCTCCATAGGGTCTTTTTATTTCAGGAAACCAACTGAAGATTGCGCGGACAAAAGGCGTAAGACACCCCAATCCGACAAAAACGGTTCAGCCGATTTCAGATGGCGGGGCCTGCAGATCTTCAAGTTCGAAAGTGCCATTCTCCAGAAGCATACGGGCGCACTGCAACACACAATCATCACAGATAAACACCATAGGCCCAGCAATCAGCTTCTTGACCTCGCTATCTTCTTTGCAACAGAAGCTGCAATACAATTTATTCAAAGCTCTCTCCTTCAATAATGGGTAGTTCCAGCGGCCCTGCACATCCGGGCTTTGTCAGAATATCCTGCCTGGTGATGGATTCTTCTGTCCCATTCCTGGGGCAAACAAAAAAATCTCATACCATAGTCACAAAATAGAATCTGCCGCTTTCGGCAGGTATCCAAAAATTTCATCATAATGCCCGACATTGGGCCGTATGAGCTCTTAAGACCAAGCAGAGTCCGCAGGGGTTAAAGCCACTGCCTTAACTCCAAATCCTGCTTCACGACGGATCTGTCCCGCCCGTTGAAGCCCCCTTCTCTTCCGTATCCCGCCAGATATGAAGGAGTCCCGCAACACCGCTTTTCATGCGCGCCCATTCTTTTTTCATGGAAAACGTCCCCGTATCCAGCCGCCTTCTGTTCATCTGCACATGCACAGCCTTCATACAGTGCATCTGTATGGCGGACTGCAGCACCTCCAGATTGAAGGGCGATCCGGATGCGGGCAGGGCAAGGGGAATCATTTCATCCATAGGAAGAAGGGAAAGATTATACTCCAGAGCGTCACGGATGATGACAGCCATGGCAGAATCCCCCTTGAGGTCTGAAGGGGGCTGCCATTTCTCCGGCACTGCCAGCCTGTCCACCTGATGCAGCACACCGAGCATGACGGGCAGCCTTCTCGTCCTGTTTTTTTCTTCACCCTGCCAGGAATGCAGCTTCTTCAGAAAATCCACATCCAGTTTCCGGGCAGGCTGATTCGCCCTCAGAACCCAAAGAACAAGGTCGCAGGTCACAATTTCTTCCAGAAGCGCTTTTTGCCCTGCCTCACTGCCATCCAGACCAGGAAGATCCACCATGTTCAGAACCTGCCCGCCTTCCATGCGGCAGCGATATACCTGCCCCCTGTCCGTTGCCGGAAGGGCATCCACCTCCGCCTGCATGGCTCCTGTCAGCGCATTGACAAGGGTGGATTTACCAGCACTTACCTGCCCCAGCATGCAGATGCGCAGGGGCTCGGGCGGCAGGGCCAGACGTTTTTTGTCTTTCTTCGCGGCTTTGGATTCCCCAAGCTCCTCCTGATCCAGCCGGAAATGCCCCCCATAGAGGTCAATGCCCGTCCGCAGCACTTCCAGAAAAAAAAGATAGCGCAGCTTCTGCTGCACCTCTTCGCTCATTTCGCTGAAAACCTGGCGAAAGATATAGCTTCGCAACTCGGCTATCCAGCCCTCCGGAGTCAGAAGCCGCAGGGCACGGTACACGTCATAAAGACGCTTTCCCTTCCGGAAACGCTCCTTCTGGTCATGAATGAGAAAAATTGAGGAAATCCGGATGTGATCAATGCCAGGAACATGATCCTTGAGCACTTTTCTGTAACGCCTGCTGATGGTTTCTCCCACCGCCAGAATCTCAGGCAGGGTAAAGGACCATTCTCCGTGCCTTCCCTCCCTGCCGTAATGGCAGGCCACACGCCTGAGAACCTCCAGGCCCTGTTCATGAAACCTTATCCACTCGAATCTTTCCTGAAGCAACTCCCTTATCTCAGGGACAAGACTGACGTAAACCTCCCGGTCACGGGGCAACCAGTGCGGGGGCAGATCTCCTTCGGGCAGAAGCTCCGCTTCCGCAGGTATGGTTTTTTCCTTCTGCCTGCCCCGCCTTGCGGCAATGGACATGGCAAGGGTGATACAGAGGCTTAAAACCAGAAGAACAAGGGCAAAATGCAGAACATAACCGCCAGAAAACACCGCATAAAGACCAAAGCCTGCCAGCACCAATACAGGCAGAAACGCAGACGCCAGCATCAGAGGGAAAAAACGGTCCATGAGCCGGGCCATGGCCTGGTATCCCTTAATCTTTTTTATCATGCATCATCCTGGTCATTCGGGTAAAAACCCTGTCAAAACGTTCCTTCATCTCCTCGGGAGAAGGGGGATCTCCGCTGTTCTTCCCATAAAAATACATGCAGGCCACACGGCCTAAAGCATAGGTGAATCCATAACTGGCAACCCCGGCTGAAACCCCGCCGATGATCTGTCCATAAACCGGGATCAGCTTCACAAGCTGTCTGCGGCCAAAGGCTGCGGCATACTGCAGGGCAAAGCCTGCGCCCATGGCTCCGAAAAAATCCCTGAGAAGCGTGCGGTTCCACTCCAGCCCATACTGCCTTGCCAGACTGTGCAGCATCTTGGACTGGATGGCCGGAACGGAAAAAAGTCCAAGTCCCGGCACCACATCCGTTGCTGCGGCAGCCCCCGCATACCACATCACTTCCTTTTTGAGCTTAAGAAAATTCTCCTCTTCCACCCCGGCGTTCATTTCCTCTTCAAAAAGGGCGGCAATAACAGGCAGATGCTCCTGCAGCTTATGGATCAGGTCTGCAATACCCGCTGGCCTCCCATTTTTCCCAATAAAATCAACGGCCACCTGATCCGCAAGCCCCCAGACCATCTCCACCTGATTTTTATTATGACCTATGCAGCGCTGCCTCTCGTCCAGACTTTCAATGAGCTCAATGCCCGTATGCACAAGGAGCAGATCCCGGATTTTACCGGAGGCGCGAATCTGATGAAGGGCCCGGAGAACATCACTCTGTTCAGGATCTTCCGCCCGCATCACAACAATCAGGGCATGGCTGGCAGCACCGCATACCCTGATATCCTCCGAAGGGTCGTAATCTGCCTCAGACAGCCCCCGGGTATCAAGAAAGGCCATGAGGGGCTTTTCCGGCGGAAACACATAACGCAAAGCCGTAGGCGTGCAGGGTCGGAAGCCATTGCCAATCTCCACCCCGTCAAGGCCCGTTACCGTCTGAATCAGAGAGGATTTTCCTGCCCCTGTTTTACCCAGAAGCCAAAGGGTGGGCAAATGCTCCCGGCTGTATTGAAACGCAGGTTTCAGCTCGGTGTTTTTTTGAGGATTCAGCATTTCCATCATTGTCTTTATGATCTTATTCATGAAGCCTCCAATCTGTCATCCGTCAAAAACAGGCATCCAATCAACAGAACTGAAAGGATAAGATCGCTTTAAGAAAGAACATTCAGATCAGGCACCCGTGAAAAACATCAATCTCACAGCTTTTTCATCCCTGCATTCCCCCATATCCCCTTGGACTTCAGGGCCTCCATGGTGATGATCTGCCGGAAACGGCTTTCTTCGGGCTCAAGAATATCCATATTCATGGCAAAAAACCAAACGTTTTCGAGTGTTTCCACATAACCCACATACCAACCGATCTCCGGTTTTCCCTTCTGGACCCAACCTGTCTTTGCGCGGATCATGGACATTTCACTCTGATCCACAAGCATCAGTCTTTCCACCAGATCATAGGAAGCCCTGTTGAAAGGATACCTCCTTGCATGGAATCCCTTCAGAAAATCAAGCTGCTCCATGGCGCTGATCCGAAGATCCCCCTCCAGCCAGAAGCTGCGGACATCCGGGCCTGCCTGTGCATTTCCATACCCCGTTTTTTTCAGATACTCTGTATAAACTTCAGAACCCATGCGCCCTGCCAGATGCTGATAGAACCATATGCAGGATACGCCAAAAGCCGTCTCAATGGACTGGTCCCTGTCCCATGAAGCAGGTCCCCTGTGCTTTCCATCCCATGGCACCACTTCCTTTTCATCCGCCACCCCCCCCTCTTCCATGGCAATGAGCGTATGCAGTACCTTAAAGGTGGATGCGGGTAGATAGGCCGTACGCGCGCGTTCTTCATTATGAACATATATTGTCTCGCCATCCTGAGAACTGATCACCAGAGTACCTGCAACATTCCGGCTTTGAAACAGTTCCGCCAAAACAGCATCTTCCGCATGAACAGGCAAGACTCCGCTCAACATCAGACAAAACATTGCTGCAAGAATCCTGTTCATGGAGCAGGGATCTCCTTTTTGTAAACTTCGCATTTTTTCCAAAGTATTCTCCCGGATTTTACAGAAGACATGACACTGTTTTCATATCACTGGCCGTTGAAAACCGCCTAAGGCCTTTTCAATCAAACCAGCGGCAGCCAGTGCCACATCTTCCCGCCATGGATGGGCAATGATCTGTACACCTGCGGGAAGTCCCTCCGCTGATGTTCCTGCACGGACAACGGCCGCAGGCCATCCTGTAAGGTTATAGGTCATCGTGTAACTGAAAGCCTCCAGTTCCGGCCCAAAAGACCCGTGGGGCAGAGCCGCCTGGGCATTCACAGGGCTGAGAATCAGATCGTAATCCCTGAAAAAGTGCAGCATGCGACTCTGGAACCGACTCCATTCCATCATAAGCGAATCACGGCTGATGGCATCCACAGGCTCTGCAAGCCCAAGCCAGGGTAGACCATGCTCTTCTGTTCCCGCCTCCCGCAGCAGCCTTCGTATGGAAGCGCCTCCGTCAGCAGATAAAAGTCGGATCATGAGATCATAGGAGAGCTCAATGCCATCCGGACGCACTTCGGTAAGAATACAACCCTGGCGCTCCAGAAAAAGAGCTGCATCACGAACAGCTTTTTCTATGGCAGGTACAGGAGAGGCAATACCATTATGCACATGAAAGGCCACCCTGAGCCCCTCGGGATTCACTTTTTCCGGATCTTTCAGCGGCATGGGGACCATGGCGGGGTCTTTGTAATCAGGCCCTGCAATCAGAGGCAGCAACAAGATGAGATCCTCCACATAACGTACCATGGGACCTATCTGCTGCAAAGAATCCAGCGCACCCCCAAAGGGCAGAATATGCCCCGTACGCGGCACGCGTCCCGAAGTGGGACGAATGGTGGCAATACCGCAGCAATGGGCCGGATACCGGAGACTTCCTCCGTAATCACTGCCCATATCCAGCACAGAGCCTCCGGCAGCCACAATGGCAGCAGCCCCGCCACTGCTTCCCCCCGGAGAACGGGAAAGATCATAGGGGTTATTTGTCCGGCCATAGATAAGATTATCCGTTTCATAACTGAGTGTAAGCTCGGAAGTATTGGTCTTACCAAGGAGAATGACACCGGCCGCCCGCAGGCGCTGAACAACCGTGGCATCCTTTTCCGGAACAAAGCCCGCCCTGCCCTTTGTCCCCCCTGTGGTTACAATACCTGCCGTATCCAGAGAATCTTTAATGGTGACAGGAATCCCATGCAGAGGCCCTCGAATTTCCCCTCGCATCAAAGCCCTGTCCGCAGCGGCAGCCTCAGCCAAAGCCCTGTCTCCGGCAAGCTGCACAACGGCATTCAGCTTCGGATTCACTTCTTCAATGCGCTTCAGGCAGGCATGCACCAACTCTGTGGATGAAATCTCTTTGGCGCGGATGGCTCTGGCCAGGGCCGTTGCGGAAAGATTCATGATCTGCTGCATAATCCCCCTCTATACTTCCGAAAAAGAACTTACGGTATCGGATTCTGTGAAACCGATTATGACCAAAGACCTGCAGGTTTCCAAGCGATATCGTCAGATACACCTTCAATACCAGGTTTAAAAACAAGCTTGCTTTCCTCGCTATGTCCTGGCAGGACTGAACCGTAATGCCCCTTTCAGTCCATAGGAACACACCTCGAATTTCACTGAAGCGCAGGCACTGCCTTCCATATCGCAGAGCGTTTAAATCCATCCAATGCCTTTTCACTAAAACCTGCGACGTCCCCATACAAAAAAAGCCTTTCAGAATCCACGCCTGCGCGTGCACAGACCCTAGCGGGCGACAACAAAGGGCCTTTGGTCATGCAGAACTCAAGGTAGATAGAAGCACTCTGGCGATTTTCCTGGAATCCGGCCCCAACACCACATAACCAGGGCCAGCTCCATGATCCCGAGGAATCCGGGGAGCGGACTTCAAACATCAGCTGATTTTTTTCACAGCGGATCGCGGCGGTGACAAAAGAACCATCATTACTTTCTCCATGAAAGATTCCATATCCAAAGATTTGGAAATACAGGCATCCGCCCCCATCTTCAGCAGCGTCTGTTCTGTATCTCCCTTGTCAAAGGCTGTCATGGCAAGAACCTTGATGCCACTGAGTTCTTTTTTTTCCTTGATCATCCGGCAGACTTCAAAACCATCGATACCCGGCATATAGAGATCCAGCATCACAAGATCCGGCAGCATCTCTGTTACCTTGACTCCGGCCTCAAAACCATTTCTGGCCGTTTCCGTTTCAATCCCCATTCTGGAAAATTTGGCCTGCAGAATTTTCACCATCTGCGGATCATCATCCACAATCAATACCCGCTGTACGCCTTCACTTTTCTGGGGGAGTTCTCCCTCTCCTCTCAGAAGACGTTCCACTTCTTCAGGCGCAATGCGATGATGCCCGCCTGGGGTGACCATAGCCTTTACACTGCCCGCTTTTACCCAGCTCCACAAAGTGGAACGACTGACACCGCAGAGACTCGCAGCCTCAGGAATGCTGTAGAAGGATCTGGATGGCTTCATGGGTTACACGCCTTTCTCTGTCTGGAACACAAGCATCAGGAGCCTTGCAGATCAGATCTCACACGAAAAAATCAGACACCCTGCTTTACTTCTTTGCTCCATATATAAAATCAAAAACAGAAGTCAACGACTTGTTTTCTGATCCAGTATTTCTCTTATCTTAATGGCAACTTCCGTATGCCGGGCCGGTTTTCTCACCATGCCCGCAAATCCCATGGATGCCAGTTCCCCCGGACTTAAAGTATCGCCGATTCCCGTAAACAAAAGAAGGGGCAGATCCTTGCGAATCTCCCGGATACTGGCGCAAAGCCTCTCCCCCTGCATCTCCGGCATGGTCATGTCCGTAATTACGAGGTCATAGGTAAAAGGATCAGCAGCGATCAGGGAAAGGGCCTCTTTACTCCGGGTGCACATAGTTATGCGATAGCCCAGCTGCTCCAGAAGATGGGAAAGCATCCTTGCAATGGCTTCTTCATCATCCAGAACAAGGATGTGCTCGCTCCCGCTCAGATTGGGATGAAAAAAAGCACACCCTTCCTCCCCGCTGGCTTCCGCCACCGGATTTTCCATGGCGCAGGGAATGTACACCATAAAACGCGTCCCTTCACCCGGAAAACTTTTCACCTCAATGTGACCTCCATGTTCTTTTACAATGGCATGAACAACAGAAAGCCCAAGGCCCGTGCCCTTATCCTTGCCTTTTGTGGTAAAATACGGATCAAAAATCCGATCCAGATGTAAAGGATCAATACCCATCCCCGTGTCCGCAACCTCCGCACGGGCATAGCAACCTTCCGCCAGCAGGGGGTTTTCATCCCCGGATATGACAACCTCACGCAACGACAGGGTGAGTACCCCCCCATCTCCTTCCATGGCATGAAAGGCGTTGGTTACGAGGTTCATAAAAATCCTGTGCATCTGTGTGGGGTCAGCCCACACAGGGCGACATGCCACATCCATATCATTGCGTATGGTGATGGTGCTGGGCATACTTGCTCTGCAAAAATGCAGTATTTCCTTTAAAAGGGCCGCCATGTTCAATGAAATCTTTTCCTCACTGGAGTTCCGGCTGAATGTGAGAATCTGCCGCACCAGATCCTTCGCCCTGGTGGCTGCAATGAGGATTTCATTGATATAGCTGAAAAGCACACTGTCTTCAGCCACTTCTTCCCGGATCAGTCCCGCATATCCCATCAGAGGAAACAGAATATTGTTCAGATCATGGGCAATGCCTCCGGCAAGGGAGCCAATGGCTTCCATTCTGTGAGCCTGGTACAGCTGGGCTTCTTTCTGGAGTTCTTCTGTGATATCCATTGATACTCCCACAAAGGCAACAATATTCCCCTTTCTATCCCATATGGGAGTAATGGATGACTGTTCCGTAAATATTTCACCTGATTTTCTCCGATTCACAAAACGGCCTTGCCATCTCTCTCCTGCCCGCAGTACCTGCCACATTTTTCTGTAATGGGATGGAGGCATGGTGGGGGGATCACCCGCCAGCATTTTTGGATGTTGACCGATCATTTCAGAAACGGTGTAACCTGTTACCTTCTCAACTGCTGGATTCACATACTGAATAAAACCATTTTGATCCGTAATCAGTATCATCTCCGCTGTCTGCTGCATGGCAGACTCCAGAAGCCGCAACTCATGGTCTTTATGCACCTGGTCCGTCACATCCCGGATCTGGGCGATGACCATGGGAAAACTCCCGTCTTCACCCCTCACCACCATGGTGTTGTAGTCAAACCAGGCGTTGAAACAGGTATTAAAATGCATGGCCTTTACATTCGTCTTCATTTCAAAGGCCTGGCGAACCGCGCAGGGTTCACAGGGCTCGGGATAGGCCAGCAGCTCATAACACTTCAGCCCCAGCACTTCTTCCGGTGTTTTTCCCATGATCTCAGCCCCCGCCTTGTTGATGGCCAGAATACGGAGTTCATGGTTGAGCAGCATGATCATGTCGGAAATGCCATCCAGTATGGTTTTCATGAGAAGCTCTTGCTTCTTAAGGCTATTTCGGGCCTCCACATAGATGGATATCCGTGATCACCCCTTCTATGGCCACAGGGCTGCCATCCTCTCCCCACACCCCCACACCCCGTTCCAACACCCAGCGCCATGTCCCCTTTTTGTGAAAAATCCGATATTCCCTTTCATAGGGCTCCTGATTTAAAAAAGAATGATCAATGGTCGACTCCAGTTTTTTCACATCTTCCGGATGGATGATGGAAGAAAAAGGAAGTTTCGGTGCCTGGACAAAAACCTCAGGCCCATATCCTGTCAACGGCTCACAGGTGCCGCTGATATGTTCCATGGGCCAGGGAAATGATACGCCTGACCTGAAAATCATACCCGGAAAATGCTCTGCTATATTTTTCAGTATCCGCCTCACCTCTGTCCATTTTTCCTCTGTCCTTTTCAGTTTCAGAATATCGCATCCCATATGACAGAGTTCTTTCATCATTTCCCTGTCCAACTCATCATATTCTGTGTCCTTGTTCCCTGCCCCGAAAAAACCCACCAGCTGCTTTTCCTCAAAAACAGGAAGAAGAATCATGGACCGGACAGAGCCAACCCCCGGAAAAGCGATAGCAGAGATTCCATCCGGGATATTGCAGATCACTCCCTCTCCCCTTTGCCTGCACATCATAAAAGGGGAAGAGACGAGAAGTTTTGCGACAAATACAGCATCCCCCGTGTGCACAAATCCCTCAGGCCCGTGGATCAGAAGATCTACCCCATGGCCTCCATTCTTCCTTGCAGAACAGAAAAAAGAAAAACCGCTTTCCGTGATTTCTCCAGCAGTCTCAATAATTTTTTTCATAAGGCCATAGCTGTTGGTGGAAGCCCTGCACTCGCTGATGCACAATCGGGCATGCAGGAGCATTTCCATGCGCTTTTCCGTTGTCACATCCCGGATGGTGCATAAAATCCCCGAAACCTCGCCCACAGCATCCTTGATGGGAGCCTTAACAATATGATACCAGCGCCTTCCGATATCACTTTTATAGGATTTGTTTAAAATCATCGTTCTGCCGGAAGCCACAATCTCCTCATCCTCCATCTTGTGCTCTCTGGCCTTATCCTCTGAAAAAAAATCAAAATCCGTTTTCCCCTCAACGCAGCCGCTTTCGTTAATACCTTTGAAATAATTAAAAAAAGCTGGAGTTACTTTTTTGTAGACCGAAGACCTGTCCTTTAAAACAAGAAAATCCGGCGAATTCCGGAAGATAGTATCCAACAGGTTTTCCTGGTCTGCCAACAGCTGCCGGGCGGTAAGCAAAAGATGAATATCCCTCGCCACACAGAGAATCTTTCTGCCTGTGGGCATGCGCACGGCCTCCCCAAAACAGATGTAGTATTTCCTCTCATCGGACTTTACAGGAAGGTGTACCCGGATATTTTCCAGAGCCCCCTTTTCCTCAAGCCTCGCTTTCATTCTCTCACGCTCCGGCGGTGTAATGATTCCCAGATCAAGGGAGGTCCGCCCCAGGATCTCCTCCCTGGTATAACCCGTGATCTCCAAAAAAGATGGATTCACATCCTCAAAAACCCCGGTTTCCATATCCGTAAGCGCCATGGGGATGCTGTTGCTGTAAAAAAAACGCTGAAAGGTCTCCTCATAGTCTCTGTTTTTTTTCATAAGAACCCGGTTTCTTTTTTTCATGCGCAGCATTTCAAAAAAGCACACAAAAACCAGAAAGATAAAAAAAAGCTCTGTCCCGGTAAGGAACTGTAAGGGCTTAATCCGTTCAAAAAGCATGTCAATCCTCATTCGTGGCGTTGTGCCGGAAAAATATTCACCCCAAGAGGCAGATCACATTTTGAAAATCTGCTTTCAGCTTCCTGGTAAATCTCCTGAAAAATCATCTGCTGTGTTTCTTACAAAAACTTTTTCAGCCATTTCATTCTGAGGCGTGTGGCTCTTTTCAGCATTCCTGAGCCCCCTTTCATCACCTCTCCTGCAAGGCATCTGTGCAAAACATAAAAATTCTTGACAAGCCTCACCACATAAAATACCAGTCGAACATAAACGACATTAAAAACACTTAATAAACTTAAAATCCGTAATCAACATGTTTTTCAGAAAAACAGGAGAAGGTAGCAACCACAATGACGCTCAGAAAAAAAATGATCGGCAGTGTCTGCGGCGTAGCATCTCTGGCCTTTGTGCTGACCATCTGGCTCATCACATCCATGGCCTCAGAACAGCTATTTGAAAACGGACAGCGCCTTGCCATCGAAGCAGCTCACCGCCACGGCGGTGTCATCAAGGCCAAAATGGAAGAACCCCTGGATGCAGCAAGGGCGCTGGCCCAGATGCTGGGATCGATTCAGGGCACAAAAAATGCTCCGGACCGCTCCATGGTCAATGCGCTTCTCCACGGACTCCTTGCGGCCAATGAAAACTATTGGGGAATATGGGCCGTATGGCATCCCGAGGCCTTTGACGGCAAAGACTCTGACTTTCTCCATACGCCCGGCAGTGATGACAGAGGCCGATTCATGCCCTACTGGCACAGGCTCAGCGGAAAACCAGAGCTCGATCTCTCGGACTCCAGCGCCTACGATGAAAACAGTCCTCATGGCCGCTGGTACTGGGAGCCTTTCCGAAGCGGTAAGGAATTCATCACCCCACCCACAGCCTATGAAATCGGCGGAAAACAAATCATGCTGGTTTCCCTCAGTGTTCCCATCCGTGCAGAAGGACGGATTGTGGGTGTAACCGGCATTGATATTTCCATGGATCACATGTCCGCCATCATTGCCGGAGTGCATCCCTTTGGCAAGGAGTACAGTTACGGTTTCCTGTTATCCAATGATGGCGTGGGTGCGGCCCACCCCCTGGAAAAAGCCATTGGAGCGCATATGCGGGATTTCGGAATTGGCGAAAACATCATCCAGGCAGTGGCCCATGGAAAACTCATCACAGAATATGGTCGATCGGCCCTTCTCGGCGGACGCAGCTTCACCGTATATGCCCCCATTCAGCTCGGCAACAGCCAGGGGCCATGGAGTCTTGGGCTGGCCGTATCCCTGGACAAGGTGCTGGAAGGCTCCCGCCGCATGCGCAATGTCAGTACAGCGCTGGGTATTTTTTCCATCCTCGTACTCTTTATTCTGGTTTATTTCATCGCAGACCGTATGATCGTCCGCCCCATCCGCATGGTAGCGAAAAATCTCAGAGAAATTGCCGAAGGAGAAGGCAATCTCACCTCCCGCCTTCCTGTTCAGAGCGGGGATGAAATCGGACTTCTGGCCTTACGTTTCAATGGTTTCATGGAAAAACTTCAGAGCATGATGGGGCAAATCCAGGTCAATGCCCGCAACCTTGGGCAGACCTCCCAAGGGCTGGATGCCATTGCCTCCCGCATGGCCGGAGCCACGGAAGGAACTTCCCAAAATGCAGGCAGGGTAGCTGCTGCGGCCCAGCAGATGAACAGTCGTGTGCAGGCCGTTGCCGCAGCCATGGAGCAGGCCAGCACCAATACCCTGATGGTAGCCACGGCCAGTGAAGAAATGACATCCACGATCACGGAAATTGCAACAAACTCAGAAAGAGCCCGGCATATTTCTGAAAACGCCGTAACCATTAGCAAAGCCGCCTCCAGCCATATGCAAGCCCTGGAGCAGGCGGCTCGTCAGATCAGCAGCGTGACCGAAGCCATTACGGATATCTCCGATCAGACCAATCTGCTGGCTCTCAACGCCACCATAGAAGCGGCAAGGGCGGGAGACGCGGGAAAAGGCTTTGCCGTGGTGGCCGGAGAAATCAAGGAACTGGCCCGCCAGACCGGTAAAGCCACCCAGGAAATCCGAGAGCGCATTGAAGCCGTTCAGGGCCTGACGGAAGAGACCCTCAAAGCCATGGATGAAGTGGTTCGGGTGATTTCAGAAATTTCGGACATCAACGGAGCCATCGCCACCGCAGTGGAAGAACAGAGCGCAGCTGTCCGAGAGATTGCAGGCAACATTTCCGAAGCCTCTTCCGGCGTTCAGGAAGTGAATACCAATATCAGTCGGATTTCCTCAGTAGCCCATGAAATTGCTTCCGACATCTCCGAAGTGAACACCCAGGGTGACCATCTCAAAAATGAAGCCCAGGCCGTTGCCGACAACTCGGGAAAACTCTCGGAGCTAGGGGCTGAGCTTACGCAACTTGTGGGACGCTTCAGAGTGTAAAGATCGCGCAATAGGCAGTATCTGTTGACCATAAAAAAGGAGTTTCCATGTCCGAAGACCAGACCCGACAAGCAGGCTCTCTCAGGGTAAACGTACACCTTCTGGACAGCCTCATGACGCTGGCCGGAGAGCTGGTTTTGAGCCGTAATCAGCTTACGCAGGGCATCTCCAACAGCAATTCCAGAGCCATTGAAGTGGCAGGGCAGCGCATTGACATGATCACATCCGAGTTGCAGGAAGCCATCATGCGTACCCGCATGCAGCCCATCGCCAATGTTTTTGACAAATTCGGCCGCATAGTCCGGGATCTTTCCCTTTCTCTTGATAAAAAAATTGAGCTCTCAATCCATGGCAATGAAGTGGAGCTGGATAAAACCATCATAGAATCCATTCAGGATCCCCTCACCCATCTTCTGAGAAATGCCGTGGATCACGGCATTGAAAAGCCGGAGATTCGTCTGCAAAAAAATAAACCCGAGGCAGGTGCCATAAAGCTGAAAGCCTTCCATGACGCCGGTCAGGTAAATATAGAAATTGAAGATGATGGCAAAGGGATAGACCCGGAAGCCATTGCCGCATCTGCCCTGAACAAGGGGATGGTTTCTGAAACGGAACTGCTGACCATGGGGACAAGGGAAAAAACCAATCTCATTTTTCTCCCCGGCTTTTCCACAGCCCAACAGGTTACAGATGTGTCAGGCCGAGGAGTAGGCATGGATGTGGTAAAAACCAACCTTGACCGGCTGGGCGGCATTGTAGACATAGAATCTGTAATTGATAAGGGTACCCACATCCGCATCAAACTTCCCCTGACCCTTGCCATCATCCCCAGCCAGATTATTTCTGTGGGCAGAGAGCGCTATGCCATTCCCCAGGTCAATCTTGATGAACTCATCCGCATTCCTGCAGCTCAGGTGAAAGAACGCATTGAAAGGGTAGGCAATGCCCCGGTTCTTAGACTCAGGGGGGTGCTGCTTCCCATACTGAATCTGGCTGAAATGCTGGGCATCTTCCGCACTTACAAAGACCCTGCTACGGGAGAAGAAAAACCCGAGCGCAGAATCAATATCGCAGACCGCAGATCTCCGGACCTGAGCAGCCGGGCAGAAAAAAATACAAAAACGGACACTGCTGAAAAACTACAGCCAAGGAAGAATAAAGACCGCCGGTACAGGGCAGAAAGCGCCATACATATTGCCGTGGTCTCTACGGGTACTTTCCGTTACGGCCTTCTGGTGGATGGCTTCATGGATTCAGAAGAAATTGTGGTAAAGCCCTTGGGCCGTCACCTGACAGGCTGCAAAGGATATGCGGGGGCCACCATTATGGGAGACGGGCGTGTGGCTTTGATTCTGGATGTGGCTTCTCTGGCAGACATGGCATCCCTTGTTGCAGCAGACACAAGTGCAAGCCATACCCATCAGACGCATGGGGATAAAATAAAAAGCCTGAAGGAAGACAAAACAGCCCTGCTTCTTTTCCGTAACGGAGAACAAGGACAATGCGCCGTACCTCTGGATCTTGTGGAACGCATTGAGCGCATCAGGGCAGCAGATATTGAGTACGCAGGAGGCAGAAGGGTGCTGCAGTACAGGGGAGGCTCGCTGCCCCTGCATGAGCTTGGGGAGTGCACCAGTCTTGGTCCCATCTGTGTGAATGAAAAAGTGGATGTCATTGTTTTCCGGATAGATGGCAGGGAAATGGGCCTGATGGTCAATGGGCCTGTGGATGCGGTGGAATTTACCATTGAGATGGATCAGCGCACCCTGAAACAGCCGGGTATCATGGGTTCCATGATTGTGAACAGCCGCACCACTCTCATGGTGGATATTTTCACTCTGGTCCGGACCCTTCTGGGCAGTACCGTGGATGTATAAAAAAAATCTTCAGGAAAGGAAAAACCCATGCCAGCCCCATCCCTTCTGGAACTTGCCACATTCTATGTGGGAGAAACCCTCTGTGGCATTGATATTTTAAATATTCAGGAAATCAACAATCATACGGAAATTACACCCGTACACGGTTCAGATGCGTGGCTCAAAGGCCTTATGAATCTTCGGGGCCGCATTCTCACGGTGATGGATATGGGCCTCAGGCTCGGACTTCTGCCCGTTAAAGACAGTCGTACCCTTGTGGTGGGATACGAGGATGAACATCTGGGGCTGCTGGTGGGAAAAATAGAAGATGTTGTCATGGCGGATTCTTTAAAAATTGAACCACCACCACCCAATCTGAATGGCGCACAGGGGCGTTTTTTTAAAGGGGTCTTTAAAACGGATAAAAAGCTTATCGCTCTGCTGGACCTGAAAACCATACTGGAAACATAAACGTTTTTTTATCCGTATTTATAAAAACAGGTATTTTATGTTCCTCTGTTTTTTTTATCAGACAAAAACATCTGGAAAAAGGAGCTTATGACCATGAAGTCCGTGAATATCCGATCCATTGGTTTCCGCCTTTTTGCCATGGCCATCCTCTCCGTTCTTCTGCCCCTGCTGGTGGTGGGTATCCTTGCCATTACCCGATCCACAGCAGCGCTCACGGAAAACGCCGCTGAAAACACCATGGGCGTTGCCCAGGACCTTGCCAATCTCATGGACAATCTTCTTTATGCGGAAGTGCGTCTTTGTGAATCTTTGGCAGACAAAAACCTGGTACAGCGACTTCTTTACGCGGTAAGGGAAAAGGGCATGGAAGGTTCACGGCCAGAGGCTGTGGCACTTTTTGAAAACCTGAAGAAAAGCCGGATGTCAGCGAATCACCAGGGCGTTTTTGTGGCCGATGCCAAGGGTGAACTTCTGACGGGTATCCTTGAAAACGGCAAAGAATACATTGGCTACAATATTGCCAATAATAACGAATTTAAAAGGGCGGTGTCCTCCCGTCAAACCACCATAGGGCATGTTTTTATTTCTGCGGCCACCGGCAATCTCGTCATGCCCATAAATTCACCCATCTATGCAGAAAATGGTGATTTTCTGGGCGTATTTGCAACGGTGATCAAAGCCGGGTACCTCACTGAGATTGTTGCCAGCCGAAAACTGGGAGAAACGGGCTATGGCTACATGCTCAATGAAAAAGGGATTGCACTGGCCCATCCCAATCAGGACCTTGTACTAAAAATAGATATAAATGATGTACCAGGAATGCAGCACATCGCCAGGAAAATGTTCAGGGGACAGCCAGGTGCCGACAGCTATGTTTTTCAGGGTGTTCCCAAAATGGCAGGCTTTGCTCCCGTAAAAAACACAGGCTGGGTGATTTCCGCAACGCAGGATCAAGCTGAATTTCTGGCCAGTGCCCGTAATATCCGCAGCATTCTGATTCTTGTAATTCTTTTTTCCCTTGGCTTGGTTGGTTTCATTGTCACCCTTGTGGTTCGCTCCATTGTTTTTCCCATCAATGCGGCTGTGGTCGGACTGAAGGACATTGCCGAAGGTGAGGGCGACCTCACCATGCGCCTTACAATCAGCACAAAGGATGAGGTCGGGGAACTGGCCCGCTGGTTCAATATCTTTGTGGAAAAACTGCAGGGAATTATCCGGGAAATCGGTGGTGGCGTACATACCCTTTCTTCTTCCGCCACCCAGCTTTCAGACATTGCCGAAGAAACCCGCAAAGGGGTTCAGGATGTATCCGAAAGAACCAGCAACGTAGCGGCGGCATCCGAAGAGATCAGTGCCACCATTGATATGGCCGTAGCCTCTTTGGAAGAGTCTTCCAGCAATACCAACCTTCTGGCAACCGCCTCCGAAGAAATGTCCGCCACCATATCAGAAATTGCCCAGAATGCAGGCAAGGCAAGGAATATTTCCAGTGATGCCGCAAAACGGGCTGCCTGCATGTCCGATCACATGGGTAACCTTAAAACCGCAGCCCATGCCATCGGCAAAGTCATAGAAACCATCACGGACATTTCAGAGCAGGTGAATCTGCTGGCTCTCAACGCCACCATAGAAGCGGCCAGAGCAGGAGATGCGGGCAAGGGCTTTGCCGTGGTAGCCAATGAAATCAAAGAGCTTGCCCGGCAGACAGCCAGCGCGACCCAAGATATCAGGGAAAAAATTGAGGACATCCAGAACACCACCGTCACCACGGTAAAGGAAGTGGGAGATATTACAAAGGTCATCAATGAGGTGAGTGATGTGGTTGGCAACATCGCCGCTGCCGTGGAAGAGCAGTCCAGTGCTGCCAGCGAGGTGGCGGGTAACGTGGCCCAGGTTTCCCGTGGGATTGAAAGAGTCCATGAAGGAGCCAGCCAGAACGCAGCGGTCATCCAGGAAACCACAAAGGACATCGCAGGCATCACCCATGCCATGGGGGAAATGAAAAGCAAAGGGGTGCAGATCAGTGAAAGCGCCGGAGAACTTTCAAAGCTCTCAGAAACCCTTCGGAAACTCGTGGCCCAGTTCAAATTTTAGGACTTTTCCCTCCGGAATGGGCTTTCGCCTCTGTCCGGAGGGAAACAATCTGTTCAGAGGAAAGAATAGATGTCGAGACAATCACTGAAAGAAAGACTGGCATCCGGCCTCCTGAAAACCGAAATGGCGGGTCTGGCCCAAAACCACTTCATTGCAAGGGCAGGATATGAAATCCGTAATCCCCTCAATAGCATCATCGGCATGACCTCATTGCTTTTAAGCACCCATCTTGATGACGATCAGCGCGAATGCATGGAGTATATCCATACATGCGCCGAAGCTATATACTTGACATCCTTAATGTTTTCAATGATATGATCCACTATGACGTCTTGAATGGAACCGGAGAGGTCAACCAGTGAATATCATTTTCACTTTGCAAGGATACCATCATGAATGAGGTTTTCCGCAGCTTCACCACAATGACAAAAGCAATGCTCTATCTGGCGCTCATGTATTTTTTATCGCTTTCACCAGCCTTCTGCCAGGACATGAAAACCATCCAGCTTGCGGCATTTGACTATCCACCATTTTATTCAGAAGAAAATGGTGAAGTACAGGGAATTGCCGTGGAACTTGTCCGTGAGCTCTTCGCACGCATGGACATCCAAACAGAAATCCGGATGTATCCGCTGAAAAGGGCTTTGGCTTATCTTGAAGATGGAAAAGCGGACGGGTTGATGATTCTGATCAAAACAGCCGAACGGGAAGCGTATATCCATTATACGGATCCCGTTCTCACCGTACAGGGTCTGATATGGGCGGCGGCGGACAGAAAGGACGTCAAGGTAAACTTTGATCGCCTTGAAGACCTGATACCCTATAAAATCGGCGTGACCCTGGGATACAGTTATGGCCAGAAGTTCGACGACATGCTCAAACAGATGCATGTAGATACGGGAAATTCGGATTATAACAACTTCAGAAAACTTCTGGTGCACAGAATGGATATTTTTCCAGCCAATGAGGTGGTTGCCAGAAGCCTTTTTAAAAAGCATCCTGAACTGAAAGGAAAATTTGTCCACTCCGACCAATCTTTCATTGAGTGGATCCTTCACATGGGAATCAGTCAAAAATCAAGCCTTGTTCATAGAATCTCAGACATCAACACGATCCTGGCTGATTTGAAAAATGAGGGTTTCATCCATAAAACCGTCAGAAAATATACAGAATAAAACCGAACGCCCCGAATTGTTCCGACAAAAGCATCAGAACCCCATATACCCAGATCCTGCGGTGAATTTTTACACCATGCCACCTGAAGATAAAAAATCCTCCAGAACCTTTGCTGTACGGCCCAACCATTACAAAACAGACCGTATGATGACACCCCAAGAAAGAATATGATGCTCAAGATCTCCCTTGCCTTTGCTGCTCTCATCCTGCTCTCTTTCCCGATCTGGCGTCTCGCCTCACGGCGTCGGAGTCTTCCCTGCCCCGTATGGCTCCGCTGGCTTGTGGAAATGGACAATCCCTTCACCCGTACCAACCGGGCAGAAGTCATTCTTTCCCATCTGAACATCACTCCAGGCATGCATGTGGCGGATGTGGGCTGCGGCCCCGGTCGCCTTGTTCTGCCCCTTGCCCGGAAAGTGGGAAAAGAGGGCCATGTGGTTGCCATGGATATCCAGGAAGGTATGCTCAAGAGAACACGGCAGAAGACAGAAGCAGCAGGACTTGACAACATCACCTTTCTCAGGGCTGGCGCAGGTTCCGGACCCCTTGCAGGCTACCGCTTTGACCGCATTCTTCTGGTGACGGTACTCGGGGAGATTCCAGATCCGGAACCGGCCCTTGCGGAAATCCATAAAGCCCTCAAGCCTGGAGGGCTTCTTTCCGTCACAGAAATCATCTTTGATCCCCACTTTCAGAGAAAAAAAACGGTCATCCGCCTTGCGCAAAACGCAGGTTTCAAAGAGCGGGCTTTTTACGGAAACGCCCTTGCCTATACTCTGCTTCTTGAAAAACCAGAGTAAAAAAACTGAAATCGGGAGGGAAGACCGCATGAAAAAGGCTCAGATTATCCGCATTTTTCTACTCTGCCTTGCTGCACTCGCCCTTTTTTCAGAAAGAAGTTTCAGCCTGGATTTATCCCCTGAAGAAAAACTCTGGCTGCATAATCTCCCCCCTCTACGCTTCAGCGAGGTGGAATGGGAACCTCTCTCCTACACCTCCGATTATCCGGCTTACAAAGGACTCATTGCGGACTACCTTGAAATCATCTGTAACGCCACTGGCATCAGGATGGGTTTCATTTTGAGCGAAACCTGGCAGGAAGTACTGGACAGGTTTAAGAACAAGGAAATTGATCTTATACCCGCCCTGGCCTTAGAAGATGATGTACAGACCGAAGTGCTTTTCACAGATCCCTATACTTCCTTTCCTCTGGTCATTGTTACAAGGCCGGGCATGGATTTTATTGCTTACACCCATGAGCTGGAAGGAAAAAAAGTGGGGGTAGGTAAAGGCTATACCAGCCACAATTTTATGAAAAACAACTACCCGACCATCGAGCTGATCACAACCGCCAATGTGCCGGAAGGCCTGCAACTGCTCAGCAAAGGCAGAATTGACGCCTTTGTCGGCCACCTCGCCGTTGTCATGGACGCCATCAGAAAATCTGGCCTGGACCTTCGCATCGCAGGAAAAACGGAATATGTCTTTGAGCACCGCATGGGTCTTCCGCCGGAACATGCACAAACGGTTGCTGTTTTCAATAAGGTTTTTGCCCACATAAGCCCCGAAGAGCACAACCGCATCTACAATAAGTGGATCAGGATCAAAATGGATCAGACGAATTACTCCATGGCATGGAAAATCCTCATTGGAACCGGCATACTCATTGCCGGAACAGCATACTGGAACAGAAAATTATCCTCAGAAAAAAAACGGATCCAGCAATTGCTCAACGATCTCAATGCCCTTAAAGTTCAGCTTGAAGAAAAAAACTCCGAATTGAACAAACTGGCAGTAACAGATCAGCTGACCGGGCTTTACAACCGGCTCAAACTTGATGAAACCTTCAGGTATGAAGCCGATCGTTCGGCAGCATGCAGCCACTCATTCGGCATTATCCTCATGGATATTGACTATTTTAAGGATATCAATGACCAATACGGGCATCAGACAGGAGACCGAATTCTGGTCTGTATTTCAAAGCTCGTTCTATCCAGCATCCGAAAAACGGATATCCTCGGCAGGTGGGGCGGAGAAGAGTTTCTGATCATCTGCCCGGAAATTGATGAAAACGGAATTATGAAACTTGCAGAAAAGTTAAAAAACACCATAGAAACTTATTCTTTCCCGGAAATTCGTACATGCACAGCAAGTTTTGGTTTATCCCTTTATCAAAAAAATGAAGACATCGCCCAACTCATGAAAAGAGCGGATGACGCACTGTACATGGCAAAAAAAACGGGCAGAAACAAAGCCGTTCTCAATTAAGGACCCAGACCATGGAGACCCAATCCCGTTCCCTTCAATCCGGCCCCATGCTGCAACGGATTTTCCTTGTGGAGGATGACCCCCGCCTCGCCTCCCTCATCCGTGAATACCTGACCATCAACGGATACGAGGTTCTGGTGATTCCAAGGGGGGATGTGGCGGCAAAGAAAATCCCTCCGGAGAATCCGGATCTCGTCATTCTTGATCTCATGCTTCCTGGTCAGGATGGTCTGAGTGTCTGCCGCGAAATCCGCCGGGACTATCGCGGCCCTGTACTCATTCTCACGGCGAGGGAAGAGGATATGGACGAAGTTGCAGGACTGGAGCTGGGGGCGGATGACTATGTAAAAAAACCCGTCATCCCGAGGGTTCTTCTGGCGCGTATCCGCGCCCTCCTACGCAGAACCGGCCCGCCATCCATGCCGGTGAAAGAAGCGCTTTCCGCCTTGCTTTTTGGCGGCCTTCGCGTGGATATGGAATCCCGGAGCGTATGGTTCAATGGCACCCCCGTTGATCTCAGCACGGTGGAGTTCAGCCTTCTGGCTTTCCTTGCCAACCATGCGGGCGAGGTTCTCAGCCGGGAAAAAATTCTGGCGGAGCTTCGGGGCATTGCCTATGACGGTATGGATCGCTCCGTGGACATGTACATCTCAAGGCTGAGAAAAAAACTGGGAGACGACGGAACCCGGCCTTCCCGCATCAAAACCGTATGGGGAGAAGGGTATCTTTTTGTCAAAGACGCCTGGTAAGAGGCGGGATCTCCCCCACTCTGGCTCCTATTTCCTCTGCCCGGCAGCATCCATGCGCTCCTGCAGAGCTGCGGCAATGCGCTCCCGTCTGCGGATGGATTCCGCATCCTCTCCAAAATAGCGGGCTTGCAGTTGTTCCACCTGCCTGTTCTTTTCCTCTGCATCCAGCCGGGAATCCTCAGCCAGGCTGTTTCTTTCGTTTCTGTAGGCCTTTTCCCTCTCCTCTTCCGTCCGGATATGATACTCGGCAGCCTCCATGCGCGCCACCACATCCTCCGGAAAGGTCTCCAGTCTCAGGGTACGGATACGTTCCTGCCTTTCCCCATCCGAGGCCATGTGCGCAAGATCCCGTTTATGCACTTCAAGCAGCTCACGGTACTGCTGGTATGCGTTCTGGGAAACCGGCGGCCCTTCCTCCCTTTCCGCCGCATAGGCAGCATCCAGCTTCTCCAGCGCCTGCAGCTTCTCAGAGGACGTCATACCCGGATCGGAAACGATATCCACCCGCTCCGTACGGTAACGACTTTCTGCCATCTCCCTTCCAAAAAGCCATTCCGTATGCACTTCCCCCATATACGCGATGCGGAAATTCCGGATATCCTCCCAAAAAGCCAGACGCGCCTCCCGTGTTCTGGGCAGAGACTGCACGGCAAGATACTCTGCAAGTTCCATTTCACTTCTGATATAGGGCTCATACACAGCAAGAATCGCTTCTGCGCTTTCCGCATCATAATTTTCCATAAGCCAGCCCCGTACGGCATCCAGATGCCCCACAAGATCCGCTACCTGGCCAAAGGTCTGGGTTAACCAGGCAAAAAGAGCACGCACATCCTCTCCTTTTTCCCGGGCCATGAGATCAGAAACCAGATCCCTGCTCTCCGCATTCTCCTTTTTCAGAAAAACAGGGGCGGCAAACGAAGAAACCGGCAAAGCCTTGGCCTTCTCCGGTTCCACTGCGGGTTCATGGGCCAAGGTTTTTTGCGTAAAAAGCCCCTTTTCTTCTGACACATTCGCCTGGGGATAGAGATACAGGACAAGGCCAGCAAACAGAATCAGCAGCATTCCCCAGATCCAGCGGGACGGATAATGAAGTGCTCCCATCATACTTACCCTCCAGTCTCCCTTCCCGCCCCAGAACAGGGACAAGGAAAGAGGCAGTTTATCACAAACCTCTGGTTTTCAGATCCGCGGCAATGTCTTTATAAAATTGCGGCGCATTGAAGCCCGGCGTAATCCCTAGAAACATGCCAACGATATTCAGGTGGTCGCAGCCCGGAGAATACCAGGCTGCTTGCTGTATACCTCTGAAATTGCCCCATTTGGCGCTTTCCACACTGACAAGCCCGTCATTTGCGCCCTCAAGACCCAGCATGATGAGCCACGGGACCTGCATGAGCACACTGGGGGCCCCCCACTTCGCCTTGGCGGCCCAGCTCTGATAGTAAATCTCATCCACATTCGGAGTGTTGGGGTTAAAGTGATTCCTAACGATATCCGTGGTCACATCCCAACCATTGGCAAGGCTGTCTGGATTTTCATCCCCCATGATGAGGGCATAGACCATATTTATAGCGCCCCCCACCAGACCATGCAGTTCTCCCGGAACCCCGTTCATAATCATATCGGCCAGCCTGCTGCCTTGATGGGGGCCCGCGATACTGGTATGACTGGCCACCTTATCCCTAAGCCCCAGATTGCTGATAGCATAGCGGGAATAAAGGGTACCGTGGGAATGACCGATGATATTGACTTTATCCGCTCCGGATGCCGCAAGAATTTCAAGAACTTGATTTTTAAAGTCAATGGCTTTGGCTTCCGTGGAATCCATGCCGTTAACGGAAGTGATATACACCTCAACGCCTACGCGCTCCAATGCGGCCGGGATAGTTCCCCAGTAATCCATAACGCCTGCAATTTTCGCAGAAGCACCCATGCCGTGAGCCAGTACCAAGGGGTATCGGGTATCATATTTTGCATGCGCACCCGGCATGAACACACAGAACCAAAACACTGCGGTCAACAGTAAAGACTTTCGATCCATGGTATGCTCCTTCCTTTAAGTGGTTTCTTTTTTTTCGGTTTTCCAACACCAGCAGCCACCTAAAAACAAAAAACGCACCTCAAAACCACAGAGCAAACAAAAAAACAGGTATCTATTTCCCCTCGCAACCCACACCTCTGATACGCATTAAGTCACTCGTATATCACTAAGATTTCTGATACCTCTTCTCTGACACTGCCCATAGATTTTGTGCAGGCTTTCCCGCGATAACCATGCCATGATCCAGGCAGGGAGACTGCGTACGGGCAAGCGCAAGGCCTGCCCTGCAAATGCGAACTGCTTTTTCTGATTCAGATCCGCATGGCTGAAAAAACATGGTAATCAAAAAATACCAGGAACAGGAAAAGCAGGGGCTCCCGGAAAAAGAAGACTTTGCGGCACCCCGCTACAAATCCATACCGGACAAACGGTTGCCAATGTTCGTAATGTGATCAAACATAATACCCTTTTCTGTGATTAAAAGCGTGGTCTCATCAAAGCTGAGACCATTACCCACAGCAACAGATGAGGGGAAAGAAAAAAGACCTTTTCTTGTCTCATCCATCACAAAACCATAGCTCCCCCTGTCTGCGATAAAAACAACAGCCCCCCCCCATAAAATCCGCAACCGCCACACCATCCTCACCCTTATGGCGGCATACGGCAAGATCATCAAAAAGTCCGGCACGCTGGTGCAAGGTGATGAGATTCTCCGGTGCACCGCTCACAGGATGAATGCTTATCCGCCTGACCTTGCCACTCTGAAGGGAACCTGCCACAAAATCCGTAAAATAGATGTCCTCCCCCCTGATGGCCATGCCGTTGGGAGAAAAAATGCCGTCGGATCGACGCAGCCACGTGCTGCGTTCAAGGGAAACCGCATGATCCGGATGATGGGTGACCTTAACCCGAACAATCTGGCCCATGGGAAGGTAGGTAGAATCGGCAATGTACAGATAGCCCCTTGCATCCGCCACCATGCCATTGGGAATCAGAAACTCATTGAGCGTACCTGCCACATGAAAGCTGCGGTTTGCATCCCGAAGATCCATCCACAACAGTTCTTTAGAGAGAAAGAGGTTGGTAAAATAAGCAAAAAGATAGCCGGGATCCGACAACAGGGCTTGAGTGCTGAAAGATTCCGGGAAAAATCCATAGGAAGAGCGCAGGGCGTACAGATAATCTCCCACCTGTGCCATACCCGTAAAATTGCCCCCATCCGGCGTCAGGGCCTCCTTGCTGTACTCACCGTTGGTCTCCTGTATAATTTCATAAATATTGGTGCCACCCGTGACAAAAAGACGCCCCGTATCCGTGAAAAAGATGTTTTCCGCATCCGGAATACCAGCTTTAATATCATAAACCTTACAAGCAGAAAGTACGAAGGCACACAACAGCATCGCAACCACAAAAAAGGGTGTGGGGGTACGCTTTGAAACTCGAATCATTTTGTGAATTCCTTTCAGAATCTAAATTTGCTCTGCCAAGATCAGACAGGAAGCGAATGCTTTTCTTCTCTTTTCATTCTTGGACAAAACCTCCCGACAAAGGAGCTGAAAGGGTGGTTTTCCCAGAAAAAATCCAAAATGCGCCAGCATACCCCCACAATATAGAAGGTTCATAACATGAAAAAATCCATATTCAGTGTCCCTGGTGGTTATGCTTGAACTCTTTGCGAATCCATCAAGAATCAAAAACCTCTGTTTTTAAGGTCCGCCACAATATCTTTGTAGAAGGTGGATGCATCAAACCCCGGCGTAGCACCAAAAAAATGACCAATAATATTGATATGGTCACAGCCCGCAGAATACCAGGCCGCCTGCTCCACCCCCCTGAAATTCCCCCATTTTGCGCTTTCCACACCCACCAGCCCATCGTTGGCCCCTTCCTGGGTCAGCATGATGAGCCAGGGAACCTGGAGCACTACACTGGGAGCGGCCCACTTGGCCTTTGCCGCCCAGCTCTGATAATAAATTCCCCCGATATTCGGGGTATTGGGATTGAACACATTCTGCATGAAGTCCGTTGTAAGGCTCCATCCATTGCCAAGGGTGTCTGGATTGGTATCCCCAAAAACCCAGGCATAAACCAGATCCAGCGCTCCGCCCACCAAGCCGTGGAGACTTCCGGGGATGCCGTACATGATGAGATCCGCCATGGCGCTGCCCTGATGCGGCCCGGCTATGCTGGTGTGGCTCGCCACAAAGGGCGCAAGCCCCAGGTGGGTGATGGCATAGCGGGAGTAAAGGGTGCCATGGGAGTGACCGATGATGTTCACTTTTGCAGCGCCGGATGCCGCCAGAATTTCAAGGACCTGGTTTCTGAAATCCACGGCTTTGGCCTCTGTGGAGTCCATACCATTCACGGAAGTGACATAAACCTCCACACCGGCCCTCTCCAAGGCGGCGGGAATACCCCACCAGTAATCCACAAGTCCCAGAATTTCCGCTGATGCTCCCATCCCATGGGCCAGGACCACAGGGTACCGGGTATTCTGGGCCGCATGGGCGCTGGAGCCCATCCCCCACAATGCCGTTACAAGCACTGCGATGAAGAGTACGGATTTTCGATGCATGACAGCTCCTTTCTTCGTTTTTGCTTTCTCTGATTGACCGGTTTCACACGACCGGGGTCAACACAAGCGCCCCAACAACCCGGTATACGGCTTCAGCGCCGCAGATCCCGGAAAGGAGGCTATGACAACAAAAACTTCGTTGTCAGCACAAAACAGTGTTTACATATGCAAGTCACGCTATCGAAGGCCTCCTGATATGTCAAGCACAAAATCCCCATATCCGCCTCGCCTCTTCCGAGAAAGCCTCCTCCCATGCATATCCATAAAATCATACAGTTAGGATAAAAAAAGAAGAAACACCACCGGATCAGATCCCCAGCAACTCTTCACACTCTGTTACATTTCCCTACACATTCGGAACAGACTCCTGCCCTCCCTTCCTGCTACAAAAGCGCCACCATATCATCCAACACGGAGGCCCTATGAAACCAAAATTTTTTTTTGTCATCTGCATTGCCCTCTTGTCCGCAGCAAGTCCCGGCTTCACCGAAGAAGCTTCTCCCTCTCATCCGAAAACCGGCCTTTCCGCCCAGATTTTCATCGGAGCCGGATGGGCTGTGGGCAAGGGAAGCGGACTGGACACCGACCCCGCCAGAACCCGACTGAATGACTGGAAACAGGGAAACAAAAACATGGCGTCCGCCATCCCCATGGCCGAAGCTTCCCTGCACTATCATTTCTCCACAGCCACCACCCTGCGCGTGGAAAGTGGTGCGGAATCCATCGGCGCCCCCGCCTTCGGACTCTCCCAGACCATTCCCGCCACAGGCACCCTGGGCGTGCTGGTCAGCATGGGTTCTTCGGATGTCTGGAAAGATCCCTACCTCCTGGGTCAGGATCGCGCCAAAACAAAAGAGAACAAAAAAAGCCTTTCCTTTTTCTTTGAAGACATCCTGGAAACAGGCCTCAACCTCCACTACACCAGCGTCTGGAGCCATGTGAAAGAAGATGAGAGCGGCCTGCGGAGCCAGGATCTCAGGCGCAGGGGTCAAGCCCACCACATCCGCCTGGACTGTGGCCTTCCTCTCAGCGAAAAACCCATCCTTGCACCCGGACTGCGGTACGAGCTGGGAAATTTTTCAGGAAAAAGCAATGCTTACCAGGCTTTTGGAGGTGATTTGGCCCTCACTCGGATCATGGAGGGCTGGATGATGACCCTCAGCCTCGGAGGAACCGCCAGAAATTTTGAAAAAAGACATCCCGTGTTCGCCAAAACGCGGGAAGAGAGGGAAGGCTCCGCAGCCCTGACCCTCGCCTTTCCAGCTCCCCTGGGATACGACGATCTTACCCTGATGGTCATGATGGGCCACAACACCGTGCAGGCCAATCACACCTTTTTTGAAAACCGCACAAGCTTTGCAGGGGCCGGAGTCAGTTATGCTTTTTAGCGCCTTTTTTTCCCATGCCCCAGAGTGCGCGCAATCCGCAGAGCATAAGGAAAAGACCATGAGCCTGCTTTCTCCACGAACCCGGTCCTTTTTCATGCCCTGCATGAAAACCGGACTTCTCCTCACCCTGATCCCCCTTTTTTCCTGCAGTACCCTCGGCGTTCTGCACTGGCAGCAGCACCCCTCAGACTGCCTGCAGTGGCGCTTTAAAACCCAAGCGGATGTCTACTCTTCACCCGCCATGGCCGCAGATGGCACGCTCTACTGCGGATCCGACGACGGCCGCCTTTATGCCATAAGCCCCCAGGGTCAGCTTCTGTGGAAATTTCACGCGGGAAGCGAAATTTACGCCTCCCCTGCCATGGGGCAGGACGGAACCCTGTATTTCGGAACCAAAAAAGGCGTTTTTTACGCTTTAAATGCTGATGGTTCTGAAAAATGGAGTTTAAGAACCGGAGGATGGATATGGGGATCCCCGGCAATCGCGACCTGCGGCCTCATTTACGCAGCCTCCCGAGACGGGCATCTTTACGCCATTGAACCCGACGGAAAAATCGCCTGGAGCCTTAAAATCGGAAGCTGGCCTCGGTCCTCCCCGGCCATCGGTTCCGATGGAACCATCTATCTGGGTGCGGATGACCAGAACTTCTATGCCATCAGCCAAGAAGGGCGAATGCTTTGGCGTTTTAAAACCGGAGGCAGCATTCCCGGATCCCCGGCCATCGGTCAGGACGGCAGCCTGTATGTGGGATCCAATGACAAAAACCTCTATGCCCTGGAACCCGATGGCCGTCTCAAGTGGCATTACCCCACTGGCGGATGGGTGCGTTCCTCTCCTGTCATCGGTCCAAGCGGAACCATCTATGTGGGATCCGGCGATCACCACCTTTACGCCCTCCGGCCGGATGGGAGTCTTAAGTGGAAATTCCAGACCCAAAGCTGGATCCGGTCTTCTCCTCTGGTGGATGCGGAAGAAACCATCTATATAGGTTCAGACGACGGTTTCCTTTACGCCATCTTCGCCGACGGCTCTCTCAAAAAACGCTATGCCCTCACAGATGCCATTTATGCAGCACCCAGCCTCGGGCCAGACGGAATCCTCTATCTGGGGACAGACGATGGCTTCATCAATGCCCTGGATGTCCGGGCAAAAGATCTGGCCCCTTCTCCCTGGCCTAAATTCCGCCGCGACATCCGCAACAGCGGGAGCTGCACTTCCTGCGGTCCCTGAGATCTGTGAAAGACGCATGCGATTCAGAAATCCCCGGAGGATCTGTGTACATCAGAAAACAGGATAAAAATGACGCTCAGGAAAAGACGTCCAACTTCGGCAGGCTCTTCATCCGCTTCTTTCTTTCCATCTTTGTCACTGTCATGCTCACGGCCCTGGGCCTCCAACACGGATTCAACACCCTGCTCCAAATTATCAAGAAGGACGCCATCACCCTATATTATCAAGATCTTGTCCGTGGAGCCTACCATGTGATGGAACAGGACTTCCTCAGCCGACCGGAAGATTCTTGGCAGGCCTATCTGGAAAGTCTTCAGCCTTTCTTCGGATACCCCATCGCCCTTCAAACGCCGGACAGTCTGGACCTGACTCCCCAAGAACGGGAAAGACTCCTTGCCGGTGAAATTCTGGTTCAGGAGGAGGGGGAACGCTATCACATGAGAATCCGGGGCAGTAAAACCATACTCACCATGGGAAGATTTCCGGACCCGGATTTCGGGATCCCCCTGAATATACTTGTCTGGCTGGCCTTTGCCCTCGGCTTTGGCATCATGACCCTGGTCTGGACCTTTCCCTATGCCCTCAAACTCAAAAAAATCAACCATGCCGTTCTGGCCTTTGGCGCTGGCGACCTCAGTTCCAGAGTCAGTATTCCCAAAACATCCTCCCTCGCTCCCATGGCCATGGCCTTCAATGCCATGGCGGATAAAATCGGCCACCTGATCGCCTCACACCGGGATCTCATCCACGCCGTTTCCCATGAACTCCGTACTCCCGCCGCCCGTATCCGCTTTGGGTTGGAAATGCTCCGCGCTGCGGCGTCAGACACAGACAAACAGCGCTACATGGATGGGATGCACGAAGATGTGGATGAGATGGAAAGGCTCCTTTCCGAACTGCTCACCTATACCCGTTTCAGCAGCACAACCCCTGCCCTCCAGATGCAAGAAGGGGAGCCTGGGCCCTGGCTTGCAAAAATTGTGAAGGATTTTAAAGCTATGCATCCCACCCTTTCCATTCATCTTACCCAGGAGATGGAGGGCAGGGCCTGTTTTGAACCCTTTTACCTGGCCCGGGCCGTGGGCAATCTCCTGGAAAACGCCGCCCGATATGGCCGCAGCACCGTCGCCGTTCACCTTGCCTTTGGGGAAGCACTCTGCTGCATTCACATTGATGACGACGGAGAAGGCATCCCGCCCGAAGACCGGGAAAAAATCTTTGAACCCTTTGTGCGCCTGGATCCCAGCCGAAGCAAAAAGACCGGCGGCCACGGCCTGGGGCTTGCCATTGTCCGCAACATCATTGAAAGCCATGGCGGTACTGTCCGTCTCAGTGCTTCTTCCATGGGCGGCGCGCGCTTTACCCTCTGCTGGCCCGCATCCCTCGCACAAATCCAGGAAAGGGGGGATGGGGGATAAAATTTTTTCGGTAAAAAACAGCAGAGCGAAAGAAAGTCCTCCTTTCTTCCGCTCCCTTTCATCCGGTATCAAGCCTGCTTGCTCTCTTTTTCCTCAGTGGCAATGCCCGCAGGAGCAGGCGTCTTCTCTGCGACTCAAGCGCCGCCACAGATCTTCCCCTCCTTTCCAGGCGAAAAGGCCCAGGAGCAGGATGGCGCAGGCCACGGAGAAATATCCCCCTTTTTCTTCAGACGCACCCGTCTGCCAGACTTCCAGCCCTCCCATCAGCCCATAGAATCCATCCGCCACAAACCCCATGGTCAGGGCGCATACCACAATGCCCAGCACATAGACCCCTGTCATTCGCCGCCCCAGAATCCGTGAGATCACCGTAAGGGAAGCCGCATTCACCGCAGGCCCCGCCAGAAGAAAAACCAGAGCCGCTCCGGGATTCAGCCCTTTCATGACCAGGGCTGCGGCAATGGGCGTGGATGCGGTGGCACAGACATAAAGAGGAATGGCCATGGCCACCATCACCAGCATGGCGACAAGGGGGTTTCCGAGCCAGAAAGCAATCATTTCCGGCGTAATGAAAACCGCAATACCACCTGCAATAAGCACCCCTACCATGAACCAGAGTGCGATATCCTTGAAAAGATCACCAAAGGCAAAGGCCATTCCCTTCTGAAATCGCTGCAAAAATGAAAAACCGCCTCCGGATGCGCCGCAGTTGCAATCCTCCTTGTGACAAACCTCAGAAACAAGCACCTTGCCTGCCATGGGCAGGGGCTGCAAATGCGCCGCAGAAGTCGGGCCTATGGGAGTAATTCCGGCCTGCTCCACCTCTGCTGACCACTGAGGCTTTTGATCCAGAATCTGCACCACACGCCCCGTAACCATGGCTGTGAAGAAGGCAGAAACCGGCCGGATCACGGCCATGAAAGGATCCAGAAGCGCCCAGGTTACGGCAATGGAATCCACCCCCGTTTCCGGCGTTGAAATGAGAAAGGCTGCGGTAGGTCCCTTGCCAGCGCCCTGCCGCCGGAGTCCGGCAGCTGTGGGCAATACCCCGCAGCTGCAAAGGGGCATGGGGGCTCCGATCAGGGCGGCTTTAAAGACGCCGGAAAAGGACGAGCCTCCAAGGTGCTTCGCCACAAGGGTATCGGGTAAAAAAGCCTTAAGCAGACCGGCTACCAAAAAGCCGAAAAGCATGTACGGTGCTGAAGCCACAAGAACACCCCAGCTTGCCATGATCATTGCCGCGATCCAGTCCATATGTTTTTCTTTTTCTCCGGAAAAGGTCCGTGTGGAGCGGGTGTCCCCGCAAAGCCTCGCTTGAACATATGAAAAACCATTCACATGTTCAAGGAAAAAAAATCCACTCCGCAAAAAAACGGAAGAAGCATATCTGAAAAAAACCTTCCCATCCCCTCACTTTTACTCAGAAACGTGCGCTTCAGCCTGTTTGAGAAGCCCCACGATATGCCCGTCGTCCAGGCTGTACACCACATTTTTGCCTTCTTTGCGGAATTTAACGATCCGGGCCGCCCGCAGTACCCGCAACTGGTGAGAAACGGCGGAAGAACTCATGTCCAGAAGCTCCGCCAGGTGACAGACACAAAACTCGGACAGCCCCAGGGCCTCAAGAATACGGACCCGGCCAGGGTCTCCCATGGCCTTGAACAGCTCCGCCATCCGCATCCGGGTTTCATCCGAAACCATCTGCGAGGCCACCTTGCGCACGCGATCCCCATGGGCACAGGCTTCTTTGCAAAACTCTTCTCCGGATTCTTCCACAGGACCTCCGTAATCTTCTGAAGCAATTGGTCTTGGGATGCACACTTACCACAAACAGGGGCTCAGCGTCACGGGCAAGGGTCTCGCTTTTAAAAAAAACATTTTTTTATAAAAAACCCTCATATTGTGATAAAAAATCTGCGGTTGCGCGACACAAAGCGCCACAGCATCATCGCCTTGTCGCCTTTGTATCTGTTCAAGTGACCGCATATGGCCTATATTTTCCCAGCCAGGAAAAATCCTTCCAGGCCCTTGACGCGACTCCCGGATCCCGCCTGGATCCACCAGACACCGGAGGCCTTTGTTCCCGTGGAAATTCATTGCCCAGTCTGCCAAAAAAAATATGGCCTTTCGCCAGACAGCCTCGCCAGACTCACCACAGCCAGAGAGGTTCCCTGTCCCGCCTGTGGCGGCGGCATCCCCCTGCAGCCGGGTCCCCTTTCTCCCATGAGCAAAGAAAAACTGATCAAAGAAGCAGGCGCCCTCCCGCCCATGCCCGAAATTCTCATCCGGGCACGGGCCATTGTGGAATCGCCCTATGCCGATGTCCGGGATCTCGCAGAAGTTCTGGAAAAGGATCAGGCCATGACCACAAGGCTTTTAAAGCTGGCCAACTCCGCCTACTACGGCCTCCGCCATCCTGCGGAATCCGCCCACAAGGCCTGCCTGGTTCTGGGAGAACAGACCCTTTTGCAGATGATCACCCTGGTCAGCACGTCCAAACTCTTCTCCCACAGCCTGGAAGGCTATGATCTGGATGCGGCCACCATTTTTTCCCACGCCCTCTTTGTAGCCATTGTTTCCAAAAAAATCTGCGGCCTGCGCTTCAGAGAATTCGAATCCAGCGCCTTTTCCGCAGGGCTTCTCCATGATGCGGGCATGCTGATCCTCGATTCCCACATCCGGAAGAGAAAAGACGCCTACCAGAGCCTGCGCTCCCAGGGCTTTTCCCAGCATGGGGCGGAAAAAGCCCTCTTGGGTTTTGACCATGCGGAAATCGGACACGACTTCTGCATCAACTGGAAAGTACCTGAGGACCAGGCCCTTGCCATACACTGGCACCATGAACCGGAAAAAGGCCGGGGCAAAGCCCTGGCCCATGTTCTCCATGCCGCAGATATTCTCTCCTGGCAGGATCCGGATCGCCTTCCCAGCGAGGACATCCGGCCCGAAAGTTTTGCCCGAATCGCCCTTTCCGATGAAGAACTGCATACCCTCCGCACCGATGCCTGGCAGGACGTGGCCCAGATTGTGGCGGATATCCTCATCCCCTGACTCCGGAAAACGCCATGCCCAGATGCTTTCTCATCGCAGCCATGACCCTCTGCGGCCATATCGGCCCCAGCCCCTTTTCAAGCCCGGAGGACAGACAGCATCTGGAAACCTGGCGGGATCAAACCGACGCAAGCCTCATGGGCGCAGGCACCCTACGGGACGCAGACCCGGAGATGCGCGGCTCCCATGGTGTGCTGCGGGAAAATCGTATCCGGGCCTTTGTTTCTGCTTCCGGTCGCATCCCCCTTGAAAAGCGCCGCATCTTTCTGCACGGCCCGCCGCCCCTTTTTTTCACCCCTTCCCATGTGGCAAAAAGCCTTGCCTTAACCCTCGGCCAGCGCGGTGGGGTGCATCCCGTTCCCTCTCTTCAGGATAAAAGCCTCGATCTGAAGGCCGTACTCGCCGTCCTGAAAACCCAGGGCACGGCCTCCCTTCTTCTGGAGGGCGGCGGCGGTCTCAATTATCAGGCCCTGAAACAGGGCATTGTGGATGAACTTCTGCTCACCCTCTGCCCGAAAATTCTCGGCTCTTCCAACGCGGTTCCCCTGGTCCACGGCCCTTGCGGACTGAAGGAAACAGGCCCCTGGCATCTTCTCGACTACCGCATCGGAAACTCCGGTGAAGTCTTTCTTCACTATACGCGCACAGCTGACGGCTAAGGTTGTACATAAAAAACCCCCTTCCACGTCCAACCCGAAAGGATTTTCCATGTCAGAGCCCCTTGCCATCCTCTTTTCCGGCGGCAGCGATTCCCTGGCCCTCTACGCCATGGCCCTTTCCGGCAGCCACAGGGACATTCCCAAAGCTTCCGCAGTGCACCTTGTCACCCTGCTCAACGGTATGTCCCGCTTTCCCCATTTCACGGAAAACCGTTTTCAGACGGCCCGCGAACTGCTCGAAAAACAAAGCCCCGTCCCCCTGCCCTCCAATGTCCGTGTGGAGCTGGACTGCGGCCGCCTCTTCCAGGAACTCTGGCTGAACCGCTACGAAAGCCTGATGCCCCGCTACCGGGGCAAAAACCTCGTATGTGTAGCCTGCAAGCTCGCCATGCATACCCGAACCCTCCTCTACTGCCTGGAACATGCGATCCCGCAAATGGTGGCAGGCTACACCCTCAAGCAGTCCTTCTATCCGGAACAGACCCCGGCCTTCATGGAACGTATGCAGGCTTTCAGCGAAAACTTTGGCGTAAAAACCGCCTTTCCCGTGTATGAGGACTTCTCGGACACCGCCATTTCAAGGCATTTTCTCGAAGACCAGGGCCTGCCTTCCAGTGGCGGCGGTGAGCGCAAATGCCTTTTTTCCCAGACCTGCACAACGGCCACAGAAGAGGATACGGGAAAATATCTGGATGATCTTCTTCCCCTTGTGTCGGACTACATCCGGAAACGGCGGGAAGGCGATGTGGCGGGAGCAGCACGGGTATTTTCCGGGATGGATGCGGAAAAGGGGTAACTCCTTTTCTCGGAATGTCAGAACCCAAGGAAATCGAAACCATGCAAGACGATCACAAAAAGGGTGAAATCGTTGTGTACCAGTCCGAGGACGGGCGCATCAAACTGGACGTGCGTCTCGAACGGGAAACCTTGTGGATGACCCAGGCAGACATGGCGCAGCTTTTTCAATGCTCTACAGACAATATTTCCCTGCATCTGAAAAACATCTTCGTGGAGGGAGAGCTTGACCCGGTTTCAACTACCGAGGATTTCTCGGTGGTTCGCCAGGAGGGGGCAAGACAGGTTTCACGCAAGCTGACCCACTACAATCTGGATGTTGTCATTGCAGCTGGTTACCGTGTCAAAAGTCTGATCGCCACCCGCTTCCGCATCTGGGCCACCCAGCGGCTCAAGGAGTATATGGTCAAGGGCTTCATCATGGATGATGAACGGCTGAAGAATCCTCCGGTAAAGGGATCGGCCCTGCCAGACTACTTTGACGAGATGCTGGAACGCATTCGTGACATACGGGCCAGCGAACGGCGCATGTACCTGCGGGTACGGGAAATCTTCGCCATGGCGGCGGACTATGAACCCAGCTGGGGCGAGACCACCAAATTCTTCAGCATCATCCAGAACAAGCTGCATTTTGCCGTCACCGGCATGACCGCCGCCGAACTCATCCACTCCCGCGCCGATCACCTGTTGCCCAACATGGGCCTTTCCACCTGGAGAGGGGATGAGGTGCGAAAAACCGATGTCAGGACAGCCAAAAACTATCTGAATGAAAACGAGATTGAGGAACTGAACCGTATCGTCACCATGTGGCTGGATTTTGCCGAGGATCAGGCCAAGCGCCGCAAACAGGTATTCATGAAAGATTGGGAACAGAAACTGGATGACTTCCTGCGGTTTAATGAGCGCCAGGTTCTCCCCAATGCCGGGAAGGTAAGCAAGAAAACGGCGGAAGACCATGCCAGGGATGAATACGAAAAATTTGAAGTCCGGCGCAGAGAATACAAAGAAGCGCTGGGGGCTGTCGATTATGTGAAACAACTGGAGGAAGCGGCCAAGCAACTTCCCGTAAAAAAG